>NZ_NPFZ01000063.1:0-812 GCF_002259425.1 Rhodococcus sp. 14-2470-1a | reverse complement strand
ACGCGGCCTGCTTCGTTGGGGATGGTGCCGGCTTGGTCGTCGAAGGGGAGTTGGGCGATGTTCTGGGAGAGGTAGCCGACGGCGCGGTAGACCGCTTGGACGTCCCAGTCGTTGTAGGTGCCGGTGCCGCGGACGTTGCCGGTGCCGTCGAGTTCGGTGCGTTCGGTGCGTAGTCCGACGACCTTGCCGTTCTCGCCGAGGATTTCGGTGGGGGATTCGAAGAAGTGCAGGAACAGTTTGTGGGGGCGGTTGCCGACGTCGCGGATGGCCCAGTCCTGCAGGGTGTTGGCGACCATGTCGACCTGCTTGGATCCGCGGCGGGCGGCTTCGGAGCCTTCGTCGTAGTCGATGTCCTCGGGGGCGACGATGACCTCGATGTTGGGGGAGTGGTCGAGTTCGCGGAGTTCGAGGGGGGTGAACTTGGCTTGCGCGGGTCCGCGGCGTCCGAAGACGTGGACTTCGAGGGCCTTGTTGGCTTTGAGGCCTTCGTAGACGTTGGCGGGGATTTCGGTGGGGAGGAGTTCGTCGCCGGTCTTGGCGAGGACGCGGGCGACGTCGAGGGCGACGTTGCCGACGCCGAGGACGGCGACTTTCTCGGCGTCGAGGGGCCAGGTGCGGGGGACGTCGGGGTGGCCGTCGTACCAGGAGACGAAGTCGGCGGCGCCGTAGCTGCCGTCGAGGTCGATGCCGGGGATGTTCAGTGCGCGGTCGGCGTTGGCGCCGGTGGAGAAGATGACGGCGTCGTAGAAGCGGCGGAGGTCGTCGAGGGTGATGTCGGTGCCGTAGTCGATGTTGCCGAGCAGGCGGACCTG
>NZ_NPFZ01000016.1:0-271934 GCF_002259425.1 Rhodococcus sp. 14-2470-1a | reverse complement strand
GCCGCCAGCGTTCGTCCTGAGCCAGGATCAAACTCTCCGTAAAAGACTCTAGAAACAACAATCCGAAGATCGTGAATCAGTCAAATGACATCAAGTCCACATCACTAGCAAAAAAACTCAACTAGCACTACAAAAAAATCTTCTCACCCCAGACGGGAAGAATGAAGCAAGAAGATGTCACACCCACACCCCAAAAGGCATGAGCACCAAAAACATTCGGCACTGACATTCATCGACACACTGTTGAGTTCTCAAAGAACACGCACACACTTTCCACCCGCAGACTCACGCCTACCAGCATCAAGGGCAACTGTTCCAGTCTATCCCAGCTTGGTCTCGGAGGCAAGCTCCGACTCTTGGGGGACAAACCAATCAAAAGCTACCGTACAACCTCGTTGTCTCCAACCTCTCGGCTGGAGTCGGTGTCCGTGTCGCTCTGACTCGACAAAAGTTACGCGACGACTCGCCGAACTCCAAATCGCCTGGTCAGAGGCGTCGGCTAGTCCGAAGCGCGTCCCGAGCGAACCGTCGAGCCCAGATCGGGGACTCCGCTCCCCCTCCGCCGAGATAGAACAACGGCCCGTGTGCACCGATCAGATCCAGAAATGCAACGGTCGGGTGCGCGATCTTCTGCGCTTCGAATGCGCCGTGGTCTCCGGTCACCCAGTCGAGTGCACCCGTGACTTCGACGATCATCGCGTCCCGTTGGGCGCGTGAAGCCGAGGCGGCGAGCGCGATCAGGAAGAGCGTTCCGGCGTCCTGTTCATGAGGTTGCTTTCCGAGAGGCAGCCGAGCTGCGCAGTGGTGCCAGAGCCCGACCGGGTCGTCGACCAATGCGGTGCCGACTCTGGTTCGAACGAGCTCCCCCTTGAACACGCGAACGAGACCCAGCGCCTTCGCGGCTTCCCTCAGGTCCGTTGCTTGGTGGTGGTCGGCTTCGAAAAGACTGTCGCCTACCCAGCCGATTCCCCAGTCCAGCTCGTCGCGGACGGCTTCCACTACACGGGGCGGCAATCTGCCGCCGGCCAGTGCGATGCCGGAGTCACCGACTTTCCGAAGCAGCCACATCATTTTCGTCATGGCGGTGTCAGCTACCGGCAGGTCGACGGAACTCTCGATGGTCAGCTCGCATCGAGGCAGTAGTTCCAGCAAACGAGGCTTCGGGACGGCACCGCTTCGACTGAACAGCCTCGCAACCAGTGCCGATGCAGCTGCGCTTTCGGTCTCCGACGAGCGAACTTCTCTGGCTCCGCGCAGACGTGTGTTGATCTCGTCCACTGTCGGCGTCGAGGATCTGCCGGATACTGCATCCGCGTCGGCCCCGTGGCCGGGGCAAATGTTCTCGGCGCCCAGGCACGTCGGCCGTAGGTCGTCGATGTCCATGTCCACCGCCATGACCTGCACCGACAAGCCACGCGCTTCATCGAACCGGTAGTAAGCACGATCGCCTGGGCGGGCCAGTACCGCGTCCACGCGCACATGATCGCCCGCCGCGTCGGTTCCGTCTCGTAAGCCAGCGGGAACGAACGTGTCCGACGCGGAGTCCAGCCGGTAGTGCTCGTCGTGCCAGCCCATCGCGGCCTGGATCAGCGCATGCAGTTCAGGAAGTAACAAGTCCGACCGAAGTCTCAAGCGTCGCCACACCGTCGGGACGTACGACAGAAGCTCGACGTGCAGCGTCAACTGCACGATCCCCGACGCCCCGTCGGCGGGTACGTCGCGTACGGCTCGTGCGAACTCGAGTTCCCGACGCGGCTCGGTCGGGAGGTCCGGCACCAGCGTCAGATGCCGTGCGCGTCCGGTGCGATTCGGCATGTGTCCGACTGTAGTGAACTGTGCGGTGACTGTGCGTCGCACCGATCGGGTCCGATCAGAACGGGTGAGCTATCCCAAATCGAACAGTCCGTCGTTGATCGCGGCGACGTCGAACGCGAGTTTCTCGGCTTGGCCGGCCAGGATGGTGACCGTCAACTGCACCAGATACTGCTCGTCGACACCGAGAACGGCGTACCGCGTCGTGACGTTCAACTCCAGTTGCTCCGCAGTGAACGACCCAGCAAGGAACCGTGCCGGCCACGGCCCGAGGTCTTCGACGCTTGTCGATGCCTCGGACCACCCCGGCATCAGTCGAGCATCGGTGAAGCTGCAGTCGAGTAACGGACCGGAATCGACTGCCGTGGAAAGCTTTCCGACAAGAAGCACGGCGTTCGGCGCGAAGCCGTTCTCCACGAGCGAAGTCTCGACGAGCACGGCCGTCGCGCCGGGGAACTGCTCGGCAGGTGCCGCCTCCCACCCGGCCGGGGTGTGCGCCACCACCCCGAGGGCGGCCGCAGCGTCGCGCCCGACCGGCGTCACCTGAATGCCGTTCGACGAAAGGTACTGGGCGACAGTCAAGTCACCGCTGCCGGAAGTCATGAGGGGGCTCCTTCTGTCGAATGTCCTGCACGGTCTTCTGTCAGCTCTTCCAGGTACCGAGCCACCCCGTCGTCGTCGTTGGAGTGAAGGATTCTGTCCGCGATCTCTTTGATCTCCAGCATCGCGTTCTCGGTGGTCAGAGCGGTTCCTGCCCATTCGAGCATGGGGACGTCGTTGAACGCGTCACCGACGGCTGCGACGGCGGTCCGATCGATGCCCAACTCCTCGCACAACCGCGCCAGCGCGCTGGCCTTGGACACACCTGTCGCCGACATCTCGATGTACGGTGCGCCGGAATGGGTCAATTCGACACCGTCGACCTCTGCGGCCAACACCGTTCGGTACAGCTCCACGCTGGGAAGATCAGGGTGACGAGCAACGATCTTGACCGTCGGCTCGTCGGACAGAACCGTCGACCGGACATCCATCTCGTGGGGGTGCCGATGATGGTCGGCGAACACGCACAGAGCGGCGTATCCGCGCTCGGCGACGAATCGAGTCGCACCGACCGTCGCGAAGACGACCCCCGGCACGACGTCACGGACCCTCTTCATCGCCGTCGCGACCGCAGTCGCGTCGATGGACGTCGTCCCGGAGATGACGGGCGTGCCGTCGGCGAGATCGAGAACAACAGCTCCGTTGGCGCCGATCGCCTTGCCCGTGAATCCGCAGGACTGGGCCAACTCGTGGATGGAGTGCCTGGCCCGGGCCGACGCCCAGACAACCTCGATCCCGGCGGCCCGGGCGGCGGCCATCGCCGCTGCAGTTCGTGCCGAAACAGAACGCTCCGAATTCAACAGAGTCCCGTCGAGGTCTGTGGCAAGCAAACGAACCGTCACACCCACGATGATGCCAGCGCTCGCACCGGCCACGGCAATGCGGGCATGGTGGACGGTGGACGGCGCTAGCCTTGAACGTGTGAGCACTCCGAACCTGACCCTCAATTCCGGAACCACGATCCCCCAGCTCGGCCTGGGAGTCTGGCAGGCAGCCGACAGCGAGACCGAGCACGCTGTCCGGTACGCGCTCGACGAAGCCGGCTATCGCCACATCGACACCGCCGCGGCGTACGGCAACGAAGAAGCCGTCGGTCGAGGCATCTCGTCGGCCGACGTCGCGCGTGAGGACATCTTCGTCACCACCAAGCTGTGGAACGCCGATCAGGGTTACGAGCCCGCGTTGGCAGCCTTCGACACCAGCCTGAGCAAACTCGGCCTCGATTACGTCGACCTCTACCTGATCCACTGGCCCCTGCAGAACGACGATCGACTGCTTCGAACCTGGGAAGCGTTCGAGAAGATCGCAGAATCCGGCAAGGCGAAAGCAGTCGGAGTGTGCAACTTCGAGCCTCGCCACCTACAGCTGCTGATCGACCGCGGCGGCCTGCTGCCCGCTGTCGATCAGGTCGAGTTACACCCCCATCTCACCCAGCAGGCGATAAAGGACACGGCCGCTCGGCACGGTATCGCTGTCGAGTCGTGGAGTCCGCTCGGTGGAACGAGCAACTCCGGGTGGGGCAAGGCATCCAAGCCCAACACCCTGCTCACCGACCCGGTCATCACGACCATCGGCGAGCGTCACGGCAAATCCGCAGCACAGGTGTTGATTCGCTGGCACCTGCAGAACGGCCTGATCGTGATCCCCAAATCCGTTCACGACGAACGGATTTCACAGAACATCGATGTGTTCGACTTCGAGCTCACGCCTGAGGACCTCAGCGAGATTGCCACCTTGGACGACAACGCACGCGTCGGAGCCCACCCCGACGAGCTGAATCTCGGCGCGCCGGACTAGCCCGCAGTCCGAGCACGGAGAACCAGAACGGTGATCTCGCTCGGCGCGAACACCCGGAACGGCGGACCCCAGAAGCCCGTACCGGGCGAGGTGTAGAGCTGGGTCCGCTCACCGTGCGCACTGAGACCTCGCACGGTGGGCTGATCCAGCCGAACCAGGTACCGGAAAGGCCAGATCTGCCCACCGTGAGTGTGCCCGGACACCTGCAGATCCACTCCGCGCCTGACCGCGTCGTCGACTTGTTTGGGCTGGTGGGCAAGCAGGAAGACCGGCACCTGCGGGTCCGCCCCGTCCAAGGCCCGATCCAGATCCGCGCCGTGCCCGCCCGTCCCCGAGCCCGACGCCGTCCGATCGTCGACGCCCGCGATCACCAGAGCGCTGCTCCCGGAACCGATCTCGATGCGCTCGTTGTGCAGCGCTGTCCACCCGAGCGATCCCATGTGATCGAGCCAGGCCTGAGCCTCGCCGAAGTACTCGTGATTCCCGGTGACGTACACCCGCCCGTACCGAGCACGAACGTGCCGTAACGGTTCCACCTGATGCCGGCGCGCGGCGACCGACCCGTCGGCCAGATCACCGATGTGACACGCGACGTCGGCGTCGAGCTCATTGATTCTCTCCACCACCCTGGCCGACCATCCGGCGCGGTCGATAGGACCGTAGTGGGTGTCGGTGATCATCACCACTCGCAACCCGTCCAGGTCCGCGCCGAGTCGCTCGAGATGAACGTCCTTCTCGACGACGCGAGGCACCTTCATCGCCTCGTAGTGCCCCCACACCAGCAGCGCGACCACGACGACGACCACCGCGCACGCGACGAGCCTGGAGCGGAACGGATCCTCGATCCCGGCGACAGCCAGCACCGCGCCGAGGAGATTGCCCAGAACACTCCACACGAACAGCACCCACACAGCGCCGAGCACCGTGTCGCCGACTCGCGCCGCACGGTCGTCCCCTCGCGCGTGCCCCAGGACCATGGCCGTGGGCAGAGTGATCCCAGCCAGGAGGATTCCGACACATCCCGCGACCGACACGGCCGCCGGCCAATCCGTACCCGCGAAGAACAGCGTCCACAACGGAACGCCGAAGAGCAGCACCACGACCAACAGAACGACGGACGACACCGTCAACCGACGCACGAGCGGTGGCCGGTTCGGCGCCTCTACCGGCCGCCCGGTCCGGTCACCCACGCAACGCGTCGGCGATGGGGGTGTCACCGTTGTCGAACTCGATGAAACGGCCGACGGTGGACTCGTCGTCCAATGCCGCTGCGATCGCTGCTGCGACGTCGTCACGGGTCACGGACGCACCCGTCGCACCGGCGTCACGCGTCGTGATGGAACCGGTACCTGGTTCCAGAGTCAGGGCACTCGGACCGAGAATGGTCCACTCGAGCGACGTCGTTCGCAGATATTCGTCGGCTGCGGCTTTGGCGTCCGCATACGCGTGGAAAGAATTGTCCGGATCCACGCCGTGGTCCGGCCCCGCACCGAAGTACGACACCATGACGTATCGCGACACACCCGCGCGGCCCGACGCGTCCATCGATCGAATGGCTGCATCGCGATCCACGGCGTAGGTGCGCTTCGGGTCTCCGCCGCCCGCGCCTGCCGACCAGACGACTGCGTCGAAACCGTCGATCAGCGCAGCGATCTTCTCGACGTCGAGAGTCTCGATATCGGCGACGACCGGAGTGGCACCGGCATTCGCGACGTCGTTCACGTGTTCCGGATTACGGATGATCGCTCCGACCTCGTGCCCCCGTGCGACGAGCAACGGCGCCAGACGTAGTGCGATCTTGCCGTGGCCTCCGAAGATGGCAACTCTGGACATGAACACTCCCTCGAATGAAAACAGGTCGTGTTCCACGCTAACGCACAGCCACGGACGCGCCGGTCCTGCCGCTACGACCGTCGTCGACCGTGAAATCCGTTGATCGGCAGTTCAACGTCGACGATGCCGTCGTCCTCGGAACTCGCGCGGACATCCGCGGGGGAACTTGCGCGGACATCCGCGGGGGAACTCGCGCGGACATCCGCGGGCATCGTCCAGACCTCGGTGACGGCTTCCGCCGGCACGTCCACGTCCTCGTCCTCCCGCGATCGCCCGAGCCACCCGTTCCACGACGAATTCTCGTCCGCCGGCCGTGGAGCCCGACCGGGCAACGCCACCTCGGTGACGATGTCCTCCTTGCGCGGTTCGAGGTCCAACGGTGTCCACTCCATCGTCCGGATCGGGTCCGGGTCGGCGCGCACCGAATCGGGTTCGATACCACCGGCGGCGAGCGTCGACCACAGGGTGCTCATGGCGGCCTCGGGGTCGAGGTAGTACTCCGACTCGCGCACTCGCCAGAACGTCCAGCCGCACCGTTTCAGTTCCTGTTCGCGCTGGAGGTCTGCCCGTAGCCGCTCCGGACTGTCCAGGACCGTGTCACCGTCGCACTCGACCGCCAGCCGCGAGGCCTGCCCGGTGACGACAAGATCTATCCGACGGTTGTTCACCTCGACTCCCGGAGTCACGTGGTAACCCCGATCGCGAAGTTCCACGAAGATTCGCTGCTCGAACAACGACGCGAAATCTGTGTGGCGTGATTCGGCGTCCACTCCGAGCGGCATCGGAACAACCGATGCAGGCGACACCGACGTCATGTACCCGAGCAAACTGTTACGCAGGTCCGCGCGCTTGAGCCGGTCCACGGTGACCGAATGGAACAGCCACAGTTGGTCCTGCGCACGCGACGCCGCGACGTTGAACCGACGCTTGTACTGATTTGCCGTCAACGCGACGAACGGCTGGCTCGGCGAGACGACCATGGACAGGAACACGACGCTGCGCTCGTCTCCCTGGAAGTCCGGGGGCGTGCCGACACGGAGTCGGCGATCCTCCCACTGGTCGATGCCGATACGTTTGATGAGCTCGTTGCGAATTTCGTCGACCTGCGAACTCCCCTGCAGTACAACGACTCCGAATGTCTTGCCGTGGTACAAGGGATCGGCGAGACACTTCACGATCTGGCCGACGATGGCCAACGCTTCCACGCGATTGACCAGCGTCGCGCCCTTGCCGACGACGGTGGCATCCGGCACGTACGTGTGCCGCAACGGTGGAAGCCTGTCCGCCCCGAACTGCCGCACCGGGACGAGTGGGGAATCACCGTAGAACTGCTGACTAGACCAGTTGATGATCTCCGGCATCGACCTGAAGTGCTCCCGCAGCCTGACGACCTGGCCGAATCTCGTCCGGAGCATCGAGAACAGACTCGATCGCGGCGTCAGAGTTGCGCGAACGTGTTCCGGCAGATCGGGAAGATAGACGTCCAACCTGGTGAAGACGTCCTCCAGGGTCCCGGTCTGCGGAACATCCGCCGGCGCGCACTGACGGTCGTCACCGACGACGATGACGCGCGGAGCCAGGTACAGCAGGAACAGGCTGCTGATGTCCGCCTGACTGGCCTCGTCGACGATGACAACGTCGAAGCTGTCCGCGACCGGCGGCACCGACGCGAGGACCTGTTGCAGAGGCATGACCCACGCCGGCACGGCACTCTGTGCGTCGCGCATGGCCGATCGAGCCGCACTTCGATAGGTCTCCGCGTACTTTCCCGCACCCGAGCCGATCGCGGAAATGTGTTCCCGATAGGTCTGCAGGGCACGAACTTCCACGGCCGTCATCCGTTCGAGGCAGTCACGCCACGCCATGGCCGCACCGAGCTTGGCGGTGAGAAAGGACAGGTCCGCCTCGGCCACGTTCAGCTCGGCGTCGAGACGGTATTCGAGGCCCGAGTCGTGTTGTTCGGACACCCACTCACGCGCCCGGCGCCACGCCCACGCCTTGGACATCTGCCAACTCAGCTCGTCCCATTCAGGGTCGGCCGCAGTCTCCACGACGAGCTCGTGCAACGCTGGTGCGGTCGCGATAAGCCTCGCGGACAACGCATCCTGTTCGAGTTGATCCTTCTGCTCGGCGCAGGCGAGAAGGTAGGAATCGCACGCGGCGGCAACCGCGTCGGCGTCGGCCGAGCTGATCGCGGCGACCAGCACGTTACCCTCCGGAGACGGACCACTGTCGATCTGGACCGCAACGCCGTACAGCACCCGCTCCAACTCGGCGCGAGCGACGTCCGCATCGATACGAGTCGCGATGGCACCGGCGGACCCCGCGAACTTCTGCGCGTCGTCGAGGGTTCGGATCCACGGGGCAGACGGAGACACTGCATACAAACGCTCGACCAGGGCGTCACGTGCATGGAGAACACCCGACACGCGAACGAGCTTGCTGGCGACGAGTTGCAGATCGTTGACCTGTCGTGACCGGGATCCGTCCGTGGACACCTCGATTCCCAAGTCGGCCAACAGAACCGACGCAGTACGAACGATGTCGAGAGCACGGACATGCTCGGCCACGAGACGCACGGCCGCGGCCGAGGCAGCAGCCGTCCCGTCCACCTCCGCCACGATGCCCAGCTGCTCGACGGCCTTCTGCTGCTCGCTCTTGCGGAATCTCCCCTTCCATTCCAAGCCCGATTCCAGTGCCACGGCGAAGGATTCGAGAGCTTGGAACGCAGCGTTCGACGTCAGCGAACTGCGCACGTCGTGCGCGCCGACGAAACGGTCCGACTGCGCCGCGACGTCGACCGTCGACACTGTTCCGCTGACTCTCGACCACAGATGAGCGGCTTCGCCGGACAGAACGGAATCGGTCAACTGCCGATACACGGCGTCGAGCTCCTGGACATCGCGGACACGAGCGTCGAGCTCCTCGCAGAGTCTGCGGATGTCGAACGCAGCCGCCGGATCGACCCCACCGAGGAATTCGACCAGCTGAGCGGATTGATCGGACGTCGTCGGTGCCGTCGCGCTCGCGCGCTCGCACAGGGCTCTCAGCTCGGCCGAGTTGGGCAGCATCGTCTCGAGCGCGGGAAGAGCCTGTCCAGTCCTGGCATCCCTGCCCTGACGTGCGGTCGCGATCAAGCGGCGCAGCCGATCGACCTCGGTCCCGCTCAGTGGTGGGCGCTCACCGAACAGGGGGCCCGGCAGCCACTCGTGGGCTCCTTCGAGCGAACTCACCTTGCGCACGACGGTCGCAGCTGTCCCCTCGAATCCATCCGAGATATACGGGTGTACAACGGTTTCTGCTGCCCTCACCTCGGCGACCGCATCCAACAACCCATCGCGTCGGGCGAGAGCTTCGGCGCGACGTGCGACGAGGGAATCGATCTTCTCGGCGTCGTCGATGTCGTTGTAGGCCGCTTTTCGATCCGCGATGCGAGCCACGCTGCGACTGAGTTCCTCGGACCCGCCGCGCGACAGGTCGGTGATGGACACGCACAACTCCTGTAGATCAGGAGGAAGCTTGTCCCGCAGCACACGCAATGCTTGTGATTTCTCACTAGTGACCAGAACCCTCTGCCCCCGCGCGAGCAGCGAGGACATCAGGTTGGCAATCGTGTGCGTCTTCCCGGTTCCCGGTGGGCCCTCCACGACGACCCCACTGTCACGTCCGAGGCGATGCACGATCTGGGATTGCTCCGCGTTCGCCGGTAGCGGGAACATCGGGTCCTCGGCGATCTCGCGGGGGTCCGCCGCGCCCGACCGCTCCAGCCACGCCAACCGATCCGCCGGCTCGATGGGCTCGACCAGCTGAGCGAGACCGAGAGGTGCCGTCGCGCCGTCTCGTCCGAGCTCGGCGATCATCTGCTCGTAGTAGTCCAGCAGGGCGTAGGAGTCTCGTTTGCGCATCACCACTGCCGGAGACAGCGTCAGGGTCGGCTTGTCCGAGACCCCGAACGTCGCCGGGCGGTCCAGCTCGGCCCGCACCTCCAGGTCGACGTCGAGAGTGCGCCGAGCCCAGTCCACCAGATACTCCCGAACCGGCGGTGCGAGAGGAGACGACACCGACGACGCGAGGGTCTGCTGCAGCTCGACCGACCCCGAGACGTCGAATCGAGGGTGGGATGCGAGCAATCTGGAATCCTCCAGATGCGGTTGAGCGTGCGCGGCGAGCGTGACCAGCAGGTCCCCGGTGCGTACGTCCCTCTCGATGGTCGCCGACTGCGTCAGGACGTGAGTGCGGATCGCGGCCGACGAATCCGTCGCGGCGAGACCGAGCAGACCGGATGCGACGACGACTTCGACCGACTCCGGCCGCGAGGCGACCTCCTGCATCATCAGCTGCAGCGACTCGTAGAGAGACGCCTGGGGCCTGACCTTGCGATCGTTCTCCGCCCAGACACGCCACTTGGCTGAATACGACGCGAACTCCTGGCGAATCTCGTACGCCCGGCGGATGTCGAAATCCGCATCGGTGTCGCTGTAACCCGCCTCGGTGTCCTTCGATTCCTCCAGGTCGAGCGCGCGGTAGCGGCTGTCGCCGATCATCGCCGGGTCGACGAGCCCTTTCAGCAGAGCCGGCAGCTCGGGTGGCTCGGAGACGTCGACGCGTCCCGCTCGGAACACCACGCCACCTGCCCTGGCGTTCCTGTCGAGCCGGAGCGCACCGGTCTCGCCGTCGATCCACTGAACCCGCAGGTGATCCTCGTAATCCAGCGTCGGCTCGGTACGTGCCGTGACGATCTCCCGCAGGAACTGCAGCAGCCGAAGCACTCGGCCTTCCACATTCTGACCATCGAGGCCTGCGTGACCGAGGCCCGTATGACCGCGGCCCGGAACCGATGAAGTCGACACTGCCACTACCTCTGCACTCTTCGAAACGGCCATCCTGGAACAGGTCGGATGCTTGCACTGGACCGCCAGAATAGTCTCCGGGACGGTAATGGTCATGGTCTCCGAACCGGTTGCCCGGTCTATCGTGCAAGTTCACAACGCGCGTTGTTCGACGTCGGCCGCACTCACAGGCCAACCAAGGGCGATCGAGCCCGCGTCGAAGTGTCGGGCGGGACCCACCGACACCCCTACCCGCTGGTAATGTACCGGCCGGTAACCGGGAACGTTCCACAACGTGAAAGTCGGCCTCTGCCAACGCTACTCGCCAGTATGCCGTCAAGTCTTCCGTGACAATTCATAGAGGAATCGCGAATAGCTCGTGAAATGCCCTGCGGTGGTTGAGGTTTGAACAACGCGATATCTGTCACATCCACCGAGTCGGAAGTTGACATCGCAAACGTGCTGTGAGCGGCTAGAATAAGTCGACATTCAGACAGGCCCATCCGATATCGACGGGCCACGAGTACAAGCCGTCGAGATCGGAGAATCGGGCGTGGTCGCCACCGCAAGGACACATCGGCACAGTGTGACCACCCAACAGCACCGTTCGACCGACCACGACGAAGCAGATTCCCCGAATCGGCCCTGGCGCCGACCGAAGATCTGATAGAACCCGACGGGCTCGAAAAGTAGTGCCCGACGTGAGACAGACCGAGTTCACCCGAGACGAAGAGAGACACGTTGTTCAAGCGGATTGCAGTAGTCAACAGAGGCGAGGCGGCAGTACGCCTGATCAGGGCCGTCAAGGAACTCAACGCAGAGCACGACTACGGCATCCGGACGGTCGCGCTGCACACCGAAGCAGAGCGTCGGGCCATGTTCGTGCGCCAAGCCGACGAGGCCGTCACCCTGGGTAAGCCCGCGTCCGGTTCCGCCTACCTCGACTACGAGGTGCTCGAGGCCGCCCTCGTCGAGTCCGGCGCGGACGCGGTGTGGGTCGGATGGGGATTCGTCGCCGAGGACCCGGCGTTCGCCGACATCGTCGCTCGCTTGAACATCACCTTCATCGGTCCGTCGTCCAGCGCGATGCGCCTGCTCGGCGACAAGGTCGAAGCCAAGCTCCTCGCCGAGAAAGTCGGCGTCCCCGTGGCACCGTGGTCCGGCGGACCCGTCGAGACCCGCGCCGACGCTCGTCGTCACGCCCAGGCGATCGGCTACCCGCTGATCATCAAAGCCCGCTCCGGTGGTGGTGGCCGCGGCATCCGCAAGGTCTTCCACGAGGACGAACTCGAACTCGCACTCGAGCGCACCCAGGGCGAGGCCGAGCGTTCCTTCGGTGACCCGGTCGTGTTCATCGAACGTCTCGTCACCGACGCCCGCCACGTCGAGGTTCAGGTCATCGCCGACAACCACGGCAATGTCTGGGCTCCGGGCGTACGCGACTGCTCGATCCAGCGCCGCAACCAGAAGGTCATCGAAGAGTCCAGCTCGCCGCTGCTGACCAAGGAACAGTCCGACCACCTGCGGTCCGTGTCCGCCGAACTCGTCCGCGCAGCCGAATACGCAGGCGCAGGCACGGTCGAGTACCTGTACCAGCCCGAGCAGAAGATCTTCACGTTCCTCGAGGTCAACACTCGACTGCAGGTCGAGCACCCGATCACCGAGTACACCACCGGAATCGACCTGGTGAAGCTGCAGATTCTCGTCGCGGGCGGCCACCGCCTCGAAGGAGACTGCCCAGCCGAGTTCGGTCACGCCGTCGAGGCACGCCTGAACGCCGAGGACGCCGACAACGGCTTCGCACCGGCACCGGGCAGCGTCGAACTGCTCAAGTTCCCGCTCGGCACCGGCATCCGCGTCGACACCGGTATCGCCCAGGGCGACGTCATTCCCCCGGACTACGACTCCATGGTCGCCAAGGTCATCGCCTGGGGCCGCGATCGCAGCGAGGCCTTCGCCCGCCTGCGCAACGCACTGCGCGAGACCACCGTCGTCATCGACGGCGGTACCACCACCAAGTCGTTCCTGCTCGGCCTGCTCGACAAGGAAGAGGTCATCACCGCCTCCGCCGACACCGGCTGGCTCGACCGCACCGACGCAGGCACCCCCGCAGGCCCGACGGCCACAGCCGACATCGCGATCATCGCCGCGGCCATCGACGCCTACGACGCCGAGGAAGCACACGAACGTGCGTCGTTCCTCACCTCAGCCCGCGGCGGACGCCCCCGCGCCAGCCACACCGTCGGCCGTACCGTGGAACTGAGCTACCAGGGTCAGGCCTACAAGCTGACCGTCGGCCAGACCGGACCGCACAGCTACCGCGTCGACGGTGACAGCGGAGACCTGCAGGTCGATGTCGAACGCCTCGGCGCATACGAGAGCCGACTCGTCCTCGGTGGCCGCCGATACTCCGTCGTGACCGTCGCGCAGGCCGCGCACTTCCTCGTCGAGGTCGACGGCATCAGCCACCAGATCAGCCAGGACGAGGCGGGCCTCGTCCGCGCCCCCGCACCTGCCGTCGTCGTCGCAGTCCCCGTCGCCGTGGGTGACGACGTGGAGGCAGGGCAGACCCTCGTCGTACTCGAATCCATGAAGATGGAAACCGCGGTCCGCTCCCCCTACGCCGGCAAGGTCCGCGAGGTACTCGCCTCGGTCAACGGCCAGGTCGACTCCGGCGCCGCGTTGCTGCGTGTCGACCAGGCAGGCGAGCAGAAGGCCGCCAGCCAGACGGCACGGGTGGAATTCCGCACGGCGGACCTCGCATCCGGTGCGTCGGCGAGCTGCCAGGCGCTGGGCGTACTCGAGGAACTGTCCGCCCTGATCACCGGATTCGACGTCAGCGCATCGCGTGCGCGCACCCTGCTGACCGAGTACGAAACCCTGCGTGCCGACGTTCCACGCGACGACCGCAGCGTCGTCGATGCAGAATTGGTTCTGCTCAACACCTTCGCCGACATCTGCGAGCTCTCCCGTAATCGTCCGACGATGGACGAGGAGAACACCGACGAGCGTGTCCATTCCCCGCGTGAGCACTTCCACTCGTTCCTCGGCTCACTCGACGCCGACGTCCAAGGACTGCCGGATGCGTTCCGCAGCAAGCTCTCTCGTGCACTTCGACACTACGACGCAGGCGATCTGGAACGCGGCCCCGAGCTCGAAGAGGCCGTCTACCGCGTCTTCCTCGCACTCCAACGCATCGAGAACCAGGTTCCCGTCGTCGCTGCTCTGCTGGACCACTGGTTGACCGACTCCGCTGCCCAGCAAGCCAGCGAATCCGCGATCGGCGACGTGCTCGAGCGACTCATCGTCGCCACCCAGGCTCGCTACCCGGTCATCGGCGACGTCGCCCGCAACCTGCGGTTCCGGTTGTTCGACGCCCCGCAGATCGCACGTGCACGCGACCAGGTCTACGACGGAGTTCGCGGCAGCCTGCAGTACCTCGCCGAGAACCCCGACGCCCACGATTACGCGGCACGTATCGACGCATTGGTCTCGACGCCGGAACCACTGATCGACCTCCTCGCATCCCGTATCGAGAACCCCGGCGCCCTGCTCGAGGTCATCACCAGGCAGTTCTACGAGATCCGCACGCTCGAGGACGTCAAGGCGTTCGACCGTGAAGGCAAGCACTTCGTCACCGGCAACTTCGAACTCGCCGGTGAGCGTCTCCACTTGGTCTCCACCGCAACGTCGTTCGCGGAACTCCGCGCGACTCTCGACGCCATCGACGACATCGCAGGCCCCACCCCCGAGCACCTCGCCGTCGACCTCTACCTCTCCTGGCCCGACGCTCCCGCCGACGGCGACGAGATCTCGTCGACCATTCACGCCGTGCTGTCCGAGCATCCCCGCACACGTGGATGGCGTCGCATCACCATCACCGTCTGCGGCGACGACGTTCGCAACGTGACGTTCCGCCGACCCAACGTCGACGGCTCCGAACCGCTCGCCGAGGACATCGTCATCCGCGACATGCACCCGCTCACCGGGCAGCGACTGGATCTGTGGCGCCTGAAGAACTTCGACGGCAAGCGTCTGCCTGCCACGCCGGGGACGTACCTCTTCCAGCTCAAGGCGAAAGAGAACCCGTCCGACGAGCGCCTCATGGCTCTCGCCGAAATCCGCGGTGTCACCACCCAACTCGACGAGAACGGCGAAGTCGTCGCCGTCCCCGAAATCGAGCGCACCGTCGCAGCATGCCTCGACGGCATCCGTCGATTCCAGGCACAGCGCGGAAAGAAGCGCCTCGACGCCAACCGCGTCACCCTCTACGTCTGGCCTGTGCTCGACGTACCCGAGGACCGCCTGGCGACCATCGCACGCCACATCGCGCCGTCGACCATCGGCGCAGGCCTGGAAGAGATCACCCTGATCGCGCGCCTCAAGGATGGCGTCAACTCCGTCCCCCGCGACGTCGCAGTCCGCTTCTCCTACCGCTCCGGCGCAGGCATCGTCGCCAAGGTCACCGACAAGCCGACCGAGCCGCTGCGCCCGATCGACGAGTACACCCAGAAGGTTCAGCGTTCGCAGGCACGCGGCACCGTGTACCCGTACGAGCTGATCCCTCTGCTGACCGAAGCAGGCGGAACGTTCACCGAATACGACTTCGACGAAACAGGCACGTTCGGCGCCGTCGACCGTCCGTACGGAAAGAACAAGGCGGGCATCATCGCCGGCGTCGTCACCACACCGAGCGAGCGCTACCCCGAAGGCATCACCCGCGTCGCCCTGTTCGGTGACCCGACCAAGGCGCTCGGCACCGTCGCCGAAGCAGAATGCTCCCGTATCGTCGCCGCCATCGACCTCGCCGAGAAGATCGGCGCACCCGTCGAATGGTTCGCCCTGTCCTCCGGCGCCACCATCTCGATGGCCACCGGAACCGAGAACATGGACTGGGTCTCGCGCGGCCTGCGCCGGATCATCACGTTCACCCAGGGCGGCGGCGAGATCAACATCATCGTCGCAGGCATCAACGTCGGCGCCCAGCCGTACTGGAACGCCGAAGCGACCATGCTCGCCCACACCAAGGGCATCCTCGTGATGACCCCGGACAGCGCCATGGTGCTCACCGGCAAGCAGTCCCTGGACTACTCCGGTGGAGTCTCCGCCGAAGACAACTTCGGCATCGGTGGCTACGACCGCGTCATGGGACCGAACGGCCAGGCCCAGTACTGGGCGCCGAACCTGCGTGCCGCCGTGGAAGTTCTGTTCGCGCACTACGACCACGCATACGCGCTGCCCGGCGAACGCTTCCCACGCCGCGCCGTCACCGCCGACCCGACCGACCGCGACGTGCGCAGCTACCCGCACGTGCACCCGTCGAGCGACTTCACCACCGTCGGCGACATCTTCTCCAGCGCAACCAACCCGGACCGCAAGAAGCCGTTCGACATCCGCACCGTCATGCGCGCGGTCGTCGACCAGGATCACTCGGTCCTCGAGCGCTGGGCCGACATGGCCGACGCCGACACCTCCGTCGTCTTCGATGCACACCTCGCCGGAATCCCCGTCTCGGTCATCGGCATCGAATCCCGGGCCATCCCCCGTAAGGGCTGGTTCCCCGCCGACGGACCGGACCAGTGGACGTCGGGCACGTTGTTCCCGAGCTCGTCGAAGAAGACCGCACGAGCCATCAACGCCGCCAGCGGATCACGTCCGATCGTGGTGCTGGCCAACCTGTCCGGCTTCGACGGTTCACCCGAGTCGCTGCGCAACATCCAGCTCGAATACGGCGCCGAAATCGGAAGGGCCATCGTCAACTTCGACGGACCCATCGTGTTCTGCGTCGTCTCCCGCTACCACGGCGGCGCATTCGTGGTGTTCTCCGGAGCACTCAACGACAACATGGAAGTTCTCGCCGTCGAAGGCTCCTTCGCCTCCGTCCTCGGTGGTGCACCCGCCGCAGCCGTCGTCTTCACCCGCGACGTCAACGCCCGCACCGCAGCCGACGACGCGGTGAAGGAACTCGAAGCCCGGCTCACCGCAGCCGACACCGACGCCGAACGCGCACACCTACGCGTCGAACTGGCCTCGACCAAGGCCGACGTCCGCAACGCCAAACTCGGCGAAGTCGCCGCGGAATTCGAAGCAATCCACAACATCCAGCGAGCACAACAAGTCGGATCCGTGGACCACATCGTCCCCGCCTCCGAACTGCGACCACAAATCATCGCAGCCATCGAACGAGGCATCGCCCGCGCACAGGCATAACCTCCAACCGCTGCGCCCCCTGACCGTTGGTCAGGGGGCGCAGTCGTGTCCGGGCTGGCCTCCATTTTCCGGACCGAACGTGACGTTCGGTCACTTGGAGTGACCGAACGGTTCATTCGGTCCCACCCAAAGGGGGTGCGCGGTGGCTAGGCGGCACCCTTGCGTCGTTTGCCACCGGACCGTGCGGAGACGGCGCCGCCGAGGAGAATCATCCGCATCGTTCGCTCCGCTGCATCGGTGAGCAGGGACTCGCCATTGGCTACGGCTTCGGCCAGGGGCATGGGGACCGTGATGATCGATGCGATGGCTGCGATGCCGACGTCGTGGACAGCCGGCGCACCCTGTCCCAGCGATCCTGCCAGCGCGATGAGAGGTACGCCGAGTCGTTGGCAGCGCCGCGCCACTTCGGCGGGGACTTTGCCTTTCGGGGTCTGGAAGTCGATCGACCCTTCGGCGGTGATCACCAGGTCCGCCTTGCGAATTCGGCGGTCGAGGTCGATTCCGGACAGTCCCGAATCGAGAAGGGCGTCGAATCGAGACCGGAGGGCGGCCCCGACACCGGCTGCGAGACCGGCGCCCAGCCCTCCCGACGCTCCTGTACCGAGGCCGTGCCGGATGTCGCCGTCGTGGACTCCGTCGCGTTCGAGGACGTCGGCCCAGTTCTCCAGGGCCTCGGACAAGCGTTCCACCTGCGTCGTGGACGCGCCCTTCTGTGGCCCGAACACGCGTGCCACCCCGCCCGAACCGCACAGGACGTTGTGCGGGTTGCAGGCCAACACCACTTCCACGTCGGCCAACCTCGGATGTAGTCCGCTCCGGTCGATCGACACGGCTCGGGTCAGTTCGTTTCCTCCGAGGCCGATCTCGATCCCCTCGGCGTCGAGAATCCGAGCACCGAGCGCCTGCAGTGCTCCGGCCCCACCGTCGCACGTCCCGGAATCCCCACAGCCGACGAGAATCTGCTCGGCCCCGGCGTCGAGTGCGGCCGCAATGAGCTGCCCGACGCCGTACGTCGTCGTCGCCCCCGGGTCACGCATGTCGGCCGGTACGAGCGAAAGCCCAGCGGCCGCAGCCATTTCGACGACGGCAACGCCGGTCGCCGAACCACCGAGGGTTGCCCACTGCGCGGTCACCGCCTGTCCGACGGGTCCCGTCACCACCGCGTCGTGCAGTTGTCCTCGCGTCGCGGCGGCCAGAGTGCGTGCAGTGCCTTCCCCGCCGTCGGCGATCGGCGCGGTGTCGACGCGCACCCCGGGCAGTACGCGTCGCACACCTGCAGCGATGGCGGTCGCCACCGACTCTGCGCACAGGCTTTCCTTGAAACCGCTGGGAGCAACGAGAATTCTCTGCGGGACGCGATTGGACATGGCGGTTCTCCTCTGGGGACGTGGACGATCAGGAATGCAGGGACAGCCCGAGTGCGGGCCAGACCCACAACGCGCAGGCGAGGATCAGCGCCACCGATACCGGAGCGAGGGCAGCGGACATCCGAAGCAGATGTGATCCGGAGTAGCCGGGGACGGTGTCCGAGGCAGCGAACATGGCAACCGGCTTGGCAGAACTGGTGAGAGTCAGACAGAATCCCGCGGCGGCGGTCGATGCGAATGCCGCTGCAGCAGGATCGATTCCGAAGGCAGGTGCCGTGGCGATCACGATGGGGACGAGCACCGCGGACCGAGCCGAACGCGATTGGATCACCAAGTGGGACACCAGCGACACCAGAACGACGACCACCACCAACGACGTGGCTGCCGACCCGCCCATTCCGCGAACCGGGCCGAACGCAATGTCGGCGAACCACTGGGCGGCACCGCTGGTGGTCAGGGCGACACCCAGACACAGCGTCGCCGCCATGAACAGCAACAGCGACCACGGAATGGTCTTGAGCGCGGCAGGCAGCGTGGTAGCACCCAGGCGCGGAGCCGCCGCCAACAGCGCTCCGATCATCGCCACGATCGCCGGGTCGATGCCATGCAGCGGTTCACTCGACCACAGCACGATCACGACGCCGAGCAACGCGACGAGCCGACGCTGCGGCCTGGTGAGGGGTGCGGCCGAGCTGACACCGAATGCGTTCGTGCTCAGCGTGATCGGATTTGTACGCTCGGATCGGTCGGTGAAGAGCGACAGCGCGATCTCGGCCGCGATGTGGGACCACACGATCGCCAGAGGAAGACCGAGGAGGATCCACTGCAGAAAGCCGATTCCCGAGCCCGTGGCGGTCCGCAGGATTTCGCTGGTGATCAAATGCGCTCCTGCACCGAGCAGTGAACCGACGGCCGAGAACAGGATCACCGACGGAAATACGATCGCCAAGGCCAGCACCAATTTCGGACGGTGCCGCAGGACCGCGGCCAACGCCAGGAACACCGGGAGTGCGAGGGCGGCCCGCCCCGACGTCGCTGGAATCGCGTAGGTGGTGACGAGCAGAACGATGGTCACGAGGTGGACGAGTTGGCGCGGAGTGCGTGCCGCGGACAACACCCGCGCGGCGACCCACGACGCCAGTCCGCTCGCCGTGACTGCTGCGGCGATGACGAAGGATCCGACCAACAGCCAGATAACGGTGTCGCCCAGGGTGCCGGTGAACGTCTCGGCGTCGACCGGACCTGCCAGGACGAGAGTGAGTGCCGCGCCGAGAGCGACGTACGTGTCGTCCACCGGCGCGAAAATCCACATCCACACCGCGACGAGGAAGACAAGCACCGTGACCGTTCCGTCGAACGAGAGGTCCCCGGCGACACCGGCGAACACCACGCGAACGCAGAGAAGCAGGACGACGACACCGCTGAGCGCAATGGGCAGCGTCGGCGCGGGGATCCGCATCCTCGGGCGACTGGGCCCGGTGCGGCCGAGCTTGGTGGGCGGGGTTGTTGCGAAACGTGTCTCGGTCATCGCAATCGATATCCCATGCCGCGCACCGTCTCCACACGCTCGGCACCGATCTTCGAGCGCAGCGCCCGAACGTAGACGTCGACGACGTTGGACGCAGGATCGAAATCGTAACCCCACACCTGACCCAGAATTTGCTCCCGGGAGAGCACCTGGTCGGCGTGTCTGAGAAAGACTTCGAGCAACGCGAACTCACGTGCCGTCAGATCGACCACCCGATCGCCGATCTGCGCTCGGCGAGACCGCAGGTCCAAGCTCAGATCCCGCAGCACCAGCGACGACTCCGCACCGATCGACACGTCGTCCTGCAATCTCAAGCGCACGCGTGCAAGCAATTCCGCGAACTGGAACGGCTTGGTCATGTAATCGTTCGCGCCGCCTTCGAGTCCGGCCACGGTGTCTCGGACACTGTCACGGGCCGTCAGGACGACGACCGGAGTGCTCACGCCCTCACCCCGCAGTTGACGAAGAACAGTGAAGCCGTCCATCGACGGGAGCCCGATGTCGAGCACCACCATGTCGAACCCGCCCTCGCGGGCCATCATGAGCGCCGTCTCACCGTCGGCGACATGCTCGGTGCTGTATCCAGCGGCGCGCAGGCCCTTTCCGACGAACGACGCAATGTGCACATCGTCCTCGGCGATGAGTATGCGGCTCATGAGATCTCCTTCGTGGCGGTGTCGTCGTACTGTTGTTCGGTGATGACGGTGTGTCCCGGGCTCGGCAGGTCGAGGCCGAAGGTCGCGCCCTCGCCGTGCACACTGCGCACCCAGGCGGACCCGCCGTGCGCGTCGGCGATGGCTCGGACGATGGCCAAGCCGAGTCCCGCACCCGAGCGCTGCTGCGGCGTCGTC
Organism: Rhodococcus sp. 14-2470-1a; assembly: GCF_002259425.1. NCBI lineage: Bacteria > Bacillati > Actinomycetota > Actinomycetes > Mycobacteriales > Nocardiaceae > Rhodococcus > Rhodococcus sp. 14-2470-1a. The sequence goes on along the minus strand of NZ_NPFZ01000016.1, from coordinate 251,107 downwards.
CGATCGGCCGGAGACCCTCGCTGAAATCGTTCGAAGATCAGCGGCGCGTCCTCGGGCCGGACACCGGGGCCGTCGTCGGTGATCCACAACGAGAGGACCCTTCCGTCTCCGTCGCCGTCGAAGCGCGACCCCAGCCGGATTCGAGACCCGACCGCGGTGTGTCCCACCGCGTTGGCGGCCATCTGCACCATCGCCTGCGTCACACGTTCCGCGTCGAGACTGCACGTTCCCTCCGCGACCTCCATCAGCAACCACTGCCGATCGCCGATCGTCTGCACTTTCGACTCGATGTCGAGGACCAACTGCGCTACGTCCACGGTCTTGCGGACGACGAAGTCCGGTTGCTCCGCCTTCGCCAGCATGAGCAGATCGCTGACGATCCGGCCCATTCGTCCGAGCTCGCTGTCCACCAACGCCAACGTCTTGCGCCGCTCGTCGGGGTCGTCGGACATCAGCTCGAGGTGCCCGCGGACGATCGTGATGGGGGTCCGCAATTCGTGGCCGGCGTCGTCGACGAACTGGCGTTGTGTCGTGTAGGCGCTCTCGAGCCGATCCAGCATCGCGTTGAACGTCTCGGCGAGGTCGGCGATGTCGTCACGACCGTGCACCGGCACCCGCGCGGTCAGATCCGTCTCACCGATTTCCGCGGCAACGGTACGCACGGTGCGCACCGGTGCCAGGATGCGGCCTGCCACCAGATACGCGACGCCTGCCGTGAGCGACAATCCGACGATGCCGACGAGAGCCATCGTCTGCATCGTGCGGCCCACGAGGTCGCGTCCGGACTTGGTGAACACCGCAACGAACAACGTTCCGCCCGTCCCGGCGACGTCGTCGACATCGACTCGTCCCCAGCGCATCTGACCCGACACCGTCTCGACGACGCCGGCAGGCTGCGCCGAGTCGATCGACGAACGCACCAGTCCCGGATCCTGCATCAACGCGTCCGGGACATCCCCACGAGGTTGTCCGACGACGTCGTTGCCGACGACTCCGATCATCACCTCACCGAGGCTGGGCGACTGCCGCGCCAGATAGACCTCGAGCAGCCGCTCGACGGACACGAACGGGCGCGTCGTCGTCGGGTCGACGCCTTCCGCGGCGAACGTCCTGAACTCGTCTGCCTCCTGCACGATGTCGTCGTTGGCTCGCACGTCGACGTCACGCAGCAGCAGATTACGAGCCGTGACCAGAACGACGACCAGAAGCAGAAGCGTCGTCAGCATGATCCAGGCCGTGATCTTCCAGCGAGCCGGAAGGGAGGATCCGCGCCTGGTCACTGCAGTCGAATCGGGAGCAGTCGAGTCGGGAGCTGTCGTATCAGTCGTCATCGTCGTCCCCACCGTCGTCGCCGTCGTCGTCCCAGTCGTCGTCGTACGGAATCACCGGTGCCTGAGGAGCCGGCGCGGGAGCCTGGGGAGCAGGCGCTGGGGCTGGGGCAGGGGCAGGCGGCGGTGGCGGCAGCTCGGTCGGCGGCTGCGGGGCCGGCTGGGTCGTGGTCGGCTGGGTCGCAGTCGGCTGGGTTGCAGTCGGCTGGGTTGCAGTCGGTACGACGCTCACCACCACCGGCGCCGGATCCAACTCCGGATCAGGGGCGCGGGTGAGGAGGAAACTTGCCGCCAAGACGAACGCGGCGGCTGCGAGTATCGCGCCGACGGCGAGCGGTCGGGAGGAGTGCATGGGTAGAACTATGCCGGGAATCCATGACGTACCCATGAGACGCACATGAAGGTTTCTTCATCTGTGTCTTGTTCTTGCGGCGGTTCGACTCCGGCTCAGCCCGCGAGGGTCCGCCGGCTCACGAATCTGCGACGCCCACCGGTGATGGGGTCGTCGAACTCCACCGCACGGGCGAGCAGCTGCAACGGCGAGTCGAAATCGTCGGCTGCAGTCCGGGTGTAGATCGGATAATAGGAGTCGCCCTTGATGGGAATACCCAACGAGGACAGGTGAATCCGAAGCTGATGAGTACGGCCGGTGTGCGGGAAGAGCCGGTAGCGAGCAGTGTCACCGAACCGTTCGACGAGTTCGATGCGGGTCTCGCTGTTGGGCTCCCCCGGTTCCTCGCGGGCGACCATCACACCGTGATCCTTCAGAATCCGGCTGCGCACCACCCGGGGGAATTCCAGAGACGGATCGAATTTAGCGACTGCCTCGTACTCCTTGAGCACTGCCCGCGAGGAGAACAGTTCCTGGTACGGACGCCGAAGCTCCCGCGAGCGGGTGAAGATCAACACTCCTGCCGTCGCTCTGTCCAGACGATGAGCGGGCGTCAGGTCCTCGCAACCGAGGAGGCGACGCAGTCTGACGGTCGCGGTCTCGGTGACGTGCATTCCGCGAGGAATCGTCGCGAGGAAATGCGGTTTGTCGACGACGACGATGCCCTCCGCGTCGTACAGAACGTCGAGCTCGAACGGCACCGGAGTCTCGGGTGCCGGCACGCGATGGAAGTGGACGAACCTCCCTGGTGCGTAACGACTCTCGACGGTCCAAGGCCGAGCCTTCTCGTCGACCACCTCGCCGCCGGTCAACATCGTCACCCAGTCGTCTCCGGGATGCTCACGCTGCAGGTAGTCGAGAACGAGTACGGACGAGTCGTCGTGCGGAAGGCGGATTCTCAACGGCGCGAGACCGTCCCGATACGGCAGAGGAGGCTGTGAATGCTCAGGCACAGTCCACGCATACCAAGCGAAGGCCCCGCCCGTCGTCGCCGTCGAAATCCTGATATCTCGAGGTCGGGTTGCTGCACACCGTGCATCTCCCGATCACCTCGGTGTGGTCGGAGAAGTCGACCGTCATCCGCTTGTCGAACACGTACAACGATCCTTCCCACAATGCATCGTCGCCGAAAGTCTCTGCGTACCGGACGATTCCACCGTCGATCTGGTAGACCTCCTCGAATCCGCGGGAACGCATGAGTGACGACAGCACCTCGCAGCGGACGCCGCCCGTGCAGTACGTGACCACCGGGCTGGACTTCAGGTGATCGAACTCGCCCGAGTCCAGTTGCGCCACGAAATCCCGCGTCGTCTCCACATCCGGGACGACGGCGTTCTTGAACTTGCCGATCTGCGCTTCGAACGCATTGCGGCCGTCGAAGAACACAACGTCATCGCCGCGCTCGGCAACCAGATCGTTGACCTGCTGCGGACTGAGGTGCACTCCCCCGCCCACCACCCCGTTCTCGTCGACCTTCAACTCCTCCGGCGCCCCGAACGTGACGATCTCCGGCCGAACCTTCACCGACAGGCGCGGAAAATCGTCCCCCAGCCCCTCCGACCACTTGATGTCGGCTGCCTTGAACGGTGCATAGCTTCGGGTGCCGCGGACATACTTCTTGACGTCCTCCACATCACCGCCGACCGTCGCATTGATGCCGTGCTCCGAAATCAGAATGCGCCCGGTGAGGTTGTTCGACGCTGCCAAGGTGTGCTGCCACAGCCGAATCGCCTCGGGATCCGGCAGCGGAGTGAACACGTAGAACAGCACAATCTTCGGTACAGCCATGGTGCAAGTATGCCGCCCGTGGTGACCGAACGGCACATTCGCTCACTCAGAGTGACCGAACGGTACGTTCGGTCCGAAAAAAGAGGGGTCGGCTAGCGGACGGGGAGTGGAGCGGGGTCGACGCGGGCGATGCCGTCGCCGACGGTGAAGCCTGCTGCCCAGGACACTCCGGTGAGCGGGTCCTCCTTGGCGTCGAGGAACCAGTGGTCCATCTGGACGCCCGACGGGGTGACGTCGAAGACTCCGAACCCGTGGCTGTCCAGTTCGACGTATCGGATGTGTCGGTTCAGGGTGGTCAGCGCGGCCTCCGCGACTCGGCCCAGGGTATGCGGCGGGGTCTTGGTGAGGTCGTCGACGTTGGCCGAGGACACGGAGGTGACGACGAGCTCCGTCGCGACGCCACCGGTTTCGAAGTAGCGGGCAGCGTCCTGAGGGATGTCGCATGCCCAGGCGGAGTGGATGTCGCCGGTGATGAAGACGGTGTTGTTCACGCCGTTGTCCGCGATGGCGGCGAGCAGCTTCCTGCGGTCGGCGGTGTAGCCGTCCCAGGGGTCGGCCATGTAGGGCACTCCGCCTTCGGGGATGCCGAGCAGCCCGGTCAACGCCCGCGCAGCTTCGCTTTCGAGCGGCGGGACCAGCACCGGGGTGATCATGACGGGATTGCCGACGATCTTCCAGCGGGTCGGTGAGCTGATCAGGCCGTCGGTGAGCCACTGCATCTGGTCTGCACCGGTGATGGTGCGGTTGGGTGAATCGACCTCGGCTCCCGCCGTCGGCGAAACCTGTTTGGATCGGTAGGTCCGCAGGTCGAGCATCGACAACTCGAGCAGATTGCCGAAGCGGAGTCTGCGATAGAGGTGCCGATTCTGCGGTGTTCCCGCCGCTCGTACCGGCATCCACTCGTAGTAGGCCTGGACGGAGTTGGCCTTGCGGACGTTCCAAGGCCCTTCGGTCTCCGGCTGGTGGTTCTGGGCGCCGCCGTCGTAGGCGTCGTTCGCGCTTTCGTGGTCGTCCCAGGTGCAGATCCACGGCACCCCCAGATGCGCGGCCTGCAGGTCGGGGTCGCTCTTGTACTGGCCGTGCCTGGTCCGGTAGTCCGCGAGACTCACGATCTCGTGGACCGGATCGTGGACGCGGATGACGCCGTTCTTCCCGGCGAACTCGCCGGTGCGGTACTCGTAGATGTAGTCGCCCAGGTGGATGATCGCGTCCAGATCGGTCCGCGTCGACAGATGTCGGTAGGCACCGAAGTACCCGGACTCCCAGTTGGAGCAGGACACGACACCGAACCTGATTCGCTCGACGTCCGCGTCGTTCGCCGGAGCCGTCGACGTCGTACCCACGACCGACTGCACACCCGCGGCGTCACCGTCGGCGATCTCGAAGCTGTAGTAGTACGTCGTCGACGCCGTCAGCCCGTCGACGTCCACCTTGACGGTGTGATCGACCCCGGCGTCGGTCGTCACAGCGCCGCTGCGGACGAGGTTCGTCAACTGAGCGTCGGTGGCCACGCGCCACCGCACGGTCGTGGCCGGGCCGAGGCCCGAGCCCGGGGTTGCACCGGGCTCCGGAGTGACACGAGTCCAGAGAATCACCGCATCCGGCGTCGGATCCCCCGACGCGACGCCGTGCTGGAACGGTACGAAATCCTCACCCTGAGCGTGCGCCACGGCAGGCAACGCCGACGCTGCACCCGCAGCTGCGAGCGCAACCGTCGACGATCGAAGAAACCCTCGTCTGGACACGCCCTCGTTCACGATCACCGAGCCAGTTCATGCGAACTTCGGGCCCCGGTCAAGTCGGGCTGGCCACAGCGGCGGAAAATTCACCGATCCGTTGCCGGTGTGCGTACCCGAGTGACATACGAGCGCTTGCGCAGCTTGAAACCGAGCGTCTCGTAGAGGCTGATCGCCGTCACGTTCGACGCGAGAGCGTGCAGGAACGGGGTCTCGCCGCGGTCGACGATGCCTGCACCGACGTCGCGCACCAACCTCGTGGCCAGACCTCGACCACGAAAGGCCGGGTCCGTGCAGACAGCACTGATCTCGGTCCATCCCGGTGGGTGAAGTCGCTCTCCTGCCATCGCGACCAGACGACCGTCGACCCGAATTCCGACGTACCGACCCATCTCGACGGTCCGGATGCGGTACGGGCCGGGGTTGGTGCGGCCGACGAGGTCGAGGATGTCCGGGACGTCGTCGGCGCCGAGGACGACGGCGTCGGGGTCGTGGTCGACGGCGAGCGCGGACCCGTCGAGTTGGACCGAATCGAACCCGCCGACGACCTCCCACCCTGCCGGTACCTCGTGACCGAACCCTCGGACCGAGGTCTCCTCACCGGGACCGACGATGCCGGCCAGGTCGTCCCAGTCCTGCGTCGACAGCTGCTGTGGGTGCCCGAGGTGTCCCGCGACATCAGGGTGATAGCGACCGATTCGGCCTCGCCACTGCGCGAAACGCGCATGCTCGCCGAGCAGCGCTTCCCGCACGGCGTCGTCGAGCGGATGTGCGCTCTCACGTACTGCTGATCCTGGATTCCGGGGTAGATCGACGGTCACGTCGACCAAGGCTAGGAGCCGCCGCTGCCTCCGTCACCGGTTGCGATCAGCAAGATTCTGACTACGGATACACACCGGCGGTCGCGATGATGCGCTCGGCCACGGCGGCAGTCGTCGTGGACTTCCCGACGCCGCCATTCGGATCGATCGTGGCGATGACAGTCGCCAGTGCAGGCCACTTCCCTGTATCGCGCACAGTTCCGCACACAGCGAGCGGGTTTGCAGGCCTATGGATGGGAGCATTCTGCCGTGCATGAACTCCCCGCTCTGGCTGTTCGGCGATCAACTCGGTCCGCATTTCCATTCCACGCCGGACTTCCGTGACCGCGAGGTTCTGCTGATCGAGAGTGCACGCGTGCTCCGACGACGGCCTTTCCACCGGCAGAAGCTCCACCTGGTGCTGTCCGGGATGAGGCACCTGGCCGACGAGCTGGGAGACCGCGCGACCTATCTCAGAACCGAGACCTATCGGGAGGCGCTCGAACAGTTCGGCAAGCCCGTCGTGGTCTTCGAGCCGACATCGCACGCAGCCGAGGCCTTCGTCGACGGGTTGTTCCAGGAAGGTCTCGTCGAGGACGTGTTGCCGACGCCGATGTTCGCGCTGAGTCGAGCGGATTTCGCGGAGTGGGCAGGTAATCGTCACCAGTTCCGGATGGAAACCTTCTATCGCGATCAGAGGCGACGCTTCGAGATCCTGATGTCCGGTGACGAACCGGTGCAGGGTGTCTGGAATCTCGACGAGGAGAACCGTGAGCCACCACCGAAGAAGCAGGCGACGCTCGGCGTCGACCCGCCGTGGTGGCCGACCGAGGACGACATCGACGAGCAGGTACGCGCAGATCTGGACGCGATGGAGCTGGACACCGTCGGCAACGACGGCCCCCGACTGTTCGCGGTGACTGCAGCCGAGGCACGAAAGGCTTTGGAGCACTTCGTGTCCTACCGACTTCAGGACTTCGGCAAGTACGAGGACGCCGTGATGACGCAGGACTGGACGATGGCGCATTCGTTGTTGTCGGTGCCGCTGAACATGGGATTGCTCGAGCCGATCGACGTGGCGGAGGCCGCTGAGAAGGCCTGGCGCGACGGCGACGCGTCGCTGGCGTCGGTCGAGGGGTTCGTCCGGCAGATACTCGGATGGCGTGAGTACGTGTGGCATCTGTACTGGCACTTCGGACCCGAGTACATCGATCGGAACGAACTCGATGCTCACGTCCCGCTGCCGAAGTGGTTCACCGACCTCGACGGTGACGAGCCGATCGCCGCCTGCCTGGCGCACACGCTGTCCGAACTCCGCGACCGCGGCTGGGTGCATCACATCCCGAGGTTGATGATCCTGGGCAACTTCGCACTGCAGCGCGGCTACGACCCTCGCGCCCTCACCGAGTGGTTCGCCACCGCCTTCGTCGACGGGTTCGCGTGGGTCATGCCCGTCAACGTCATCGGCATGAGCCAGCATGCCGACGGCGGTCTCATCGCCACGAAACCGTATGCATCCGGCGGCGCCTATCTGAACCGAATGACCGATCACTGCGGTGGATGCGAGTACAACCCCAAGAAGCGACTCGGGCGCGACGCGTGCCCGTTCACGGCCGGGTACTGGGCGTTCGTGCACCGACATCGAGATCGGTTGTCTCACAACCACCGAACCGCACGCCAGGTGTCCTCGATGAACAGGTTGTCCGACCTCGACCAGGTCCTCGAGCAGGAGGCACAGCGAGAGGTATTCTGACACAATCGTTCCGTGCTGGAACGAGAGAATCATCGATGAACGACGGTCGATTCCCCGAGTGGTTCGTCGAGCGCTTCGCCGACTACTGGCAGTCCGGCGGGGCGTCGCGCATCGAGGGCAGGATCATGGGGTATCTGCTGATCGACGAGACACCGGGTGTGAGTGCTGCCGAACTCGCCGAGGCTCTGAACACCTCACGCGGATCGGTATCGAACTACATCCGACGCCTCATCACGCGCGGATTCGTCAAACAGGTTCGGCGACCGAAGGATCGGACGCACTACTACGTCATGGACGCGGACGTCTGGGGCGGATTCCTCGAAACCGAACATGCCTACCTCGAGAATCAGCGCGCACTGGCCACCGAAGCACTGAAATACGCCGACCCGAGCGGGCCGGCGTATCTCCGTGTGCTCAACATGCGTGACTACATGGGGTGGATCATCGACAACCGGATGCTGCGCAGCGAGTGGAATCGGTTCAAGGAAGAACGGGATTCCTAGCTCGGTCAACCCCGAGCGGGCAGCTTCGCGATGGCCTCGTCGATCATCGGGACGTATCGCTCGAGCGCCCACGGAACGGTCAGGGGGTTGATGATCGAGGAGCCCGTGACGAACGGCTGCTCGGTGGGCGCCACGACCGATCCGCGATTCACCGCGGGGATCTGGTTGTACGCCGGCTGCGCTTCGGTGTCGCTGCGGTTCTGCGCGTCCGAGTAGAATGTGAAGATCAGATCCGAATCGTTCAACAGGTTGGCGTTCTCGAGCCCGATGACCGCGGAATCGGTGCCCTCGGTCTCGTCGAGGGTGTAGACCACGGGATCGACCTGGAGTCCGAGTGCACGGACCATCGCGACCCGCTGCTCCTCCGCGAGGAACACACCGAGCGTGCCGGGGCCGGTGTTGTAGATGTAGGAGAACGAGACGTCCTCGTACTCCGGATGCGAGGCGGTGGCGTCGGCGAACCGGCTCTTGATCTTGTCGATCTCCTCCGCCGCGCGCTCCTGCTCACCCATGGCCTTGCCGATCACGGAGATCTGGTCTTCCCAGGTGATGGTCCACGGCTGCTCCTCGTACGCGACCACGGGAGCGAAGCCGTTGAGTGCGTCGAACTGCTGCTGCGTGATTCCCGACCACGGCGCCAGGATCAGATCCGGGTCGAGTGCGAGGATCGCCTCGATGTTCAGCTCGGTTCCGCCGGTGAACTGCTGCGGCAACCGGTCGTCGTCCAGCGCCTCGTCGATCCAGGGCAGATACCCGGAATCGTCACTTCCCCACGGATATTCCTCGACTCCGACGGGAACGGTGCCCAGCGCGATCGCCGTCTCGGCCGATCCCATGCCGAGTGTCACGATGCGTTCCGGTTTCTCGGTGATGACGGCTTGGCCGAGCGCGGAATCGATCGTGACGGCGGCGAAATCGCCCGAGGTGTCCGAGTCGGCGGGTTCGGTCGACCCACACCCAGCGAGAACCAACGCTGTAGCAACGAGTCCGGACAGCGCCGCAGCGCGCCGGCGAGAGGCGATGATCATCAATTGACCATAGGCTAACCTATCTCGAATTTTCAAATCGAATGAAAGTTCGCAGACGCTACGGTGGTGCACATGAGCCTTCCCCGTCCTGCCCCGGACCGCACTGCCGTCGTCACCGGCGCCTCGTCGGGCATCGGCGAAGCCATCGCACGCGAACTCGCCTCGCGGGGCCACGGCGTCACCCTCGTCGCGAGGCGGGCGGAGAAGTTACGGGAGCTGGCGGACGAACTGAGCGCTCGGGTCCGCGTGGAGGTTCTTCCTGCCGATCTGTCGGTCAGGTCCGACCGGGCTGACCTGCTGCAGCGGATCGAGCACCTCGGGCTCGTCCCGGACATCCTCGTCAACAACGCGGGCCTGTCCACCCTCGGCCCCGTAGCCGCCTCGGATCCCGACGCCGAGCTGAACATGATCGAGGTCGACGTCGCGTCCGTCGCCGACCTGTGCAGTCGATTCCTCCCCGGAATGACCGCTCGGCGACGCGGGGCCGTGCTCAACGTCGCCTCCACCGCAGCGTTCCAGCCGCTCCCCGGACAGGCCGGATACGGCGCCTGCAAAGCCTTCGTGCTCTCCTACACCCAGAGCCTGAGCGGCGAACTGAAAGGGACCGGTGTCACCGCGACGGCGTTGTGCCCCGGCCCCGTCGACACCGGTTTCGGCGAAGCCGCCGGATTCGCCAAGGAAGACGCCGAAGCAGCGTTGCCGCCCGTCATGTGGGTGCCTGCGGATGCCGTCGCGAAGACCGCCGTCGACGGAATGGCCAAGGGGCAGATGGTGGCGATCCCAGGACTGATCAACCGCGTCGCATCGATCTTCGCGGCAGTCACGCCGCGAACACTGCTGGTACCCGTCCTCGCCCGCAGCCATCCGGGCCTTCGAAAGGGAACGTCGTCATGACGCGCGAATTCGCCGTCTCCGACAGCATCGTCGTCGACGCCACCGCCGAGGAACTGTACGACGCGATCAGCGACCCCACACACATGGGATCGTGGAGTCCCGAGAACCTCGGCGCCGTCGTGCTCGACCCGCGCGACTCCACCTACGTGGGAATGCAATTCGACGGCCGCAACAAGCGGGGCCGGGCGCAGTGGGTGACACGCTCGACGGTGACCGTCGCCGACCCCGGGAAGACGTTCGAGTTTCGAGTCTTCGCGATCGGCGTGAAATCTCCTCGCCTGAAGGGCGCGAACGCGACGTGGCGATACGATTTCGAGCCCACGCCTCAGGGAACGAAAGTCACCGAAACCTGGACCGACGATCGCCGGAAATGGCCCGACGCAGTGGCATTCGTGTTCGACAAGATCGTCACGAGCGGCAAGACCTTCCCCGAGTTCCAGCGTCGTAACATCCGGAAGACGTTGGAGAATCTGCAGACTCACTTCGCTGCCAAGTAACCGCCGAGCAGAAGTTCGACGGCTGCCGATCAGGCTCTGTCCGCCAGCCCCCGAACGTAGGCAGCCTGGCCTGCGTGCTGAAGATCGTCGGACACAACCGAAACGAGACGAACACCGAGGGTCACCGGCGGATCCCAATTGTCGTCGACCACCCGATCGAGATCCTCGACGGACAGAGACTGCACGTACGCAACGGTTTTCGCATGGACGGCGTCGTGGTAGTCGCGCAGCAGATCAGCACTGCTCGTGACCGCTGCGACATCGTCGGACGACTGTCCGTAGCCGATCGCACCGTCGTCGAACGGCAGCGCGAACCGGTCGCTCCACCCATCGGCGGTCCATACCTGCTCGGAACCGGCCACTCCAGCTACATGGTCGTCCTGCACGCGCGTCAGATGCCAGATCAACCAGGCGACCGTGTTGGCCTCGGAGTCGGCACGGAACATCAGAGCATGCTCCGGGATGTCGTCGAGGGTGTCGTGCACGACACCCTTGACGCGTTCGAAAGCGTCCACCAGTACTTCGGCGTGATTCACGAGCATCCTTTCGTCGGCACATCTCATGCATACCCCACGATGAATTCTGTCGCCGGAATTTCCGTCACCCGTGCGCCCGTTGCACCGAGCATGAAGGCAATCAGGTACACCCGGACCGGCGACTCATCCGTACTCACCCTCGAGGACCGCGACATCCCCGAACCCGGACCAGGCGAAGTGCGCGTCAAGGTCGCCGTCTCCGGCGTCAACCCCACCGACTGGAAGAACCGAAGCGGCGCGACCGGCGAACTCGCCTTCGACGAGGTCTCCCCCAACCAGGATGGCGCAGGCACCGTCGACGCCACCGGACCGGGAGTGGAAGGCCTCGCCAACGGCGACCGCGTCTGGCTCTATCTTTCCCAGTACCAACGCCCCTCCGGCACCGCCCAGGAGTACACCGTCGTGTCCGCCGACCACGTCGTCCGGTTACCCGAGAACGTCTCCTTCGACGTCGGCGCATCCCTCGGCGTACCCGCGATGACCGCTCACCGCGCCCTGACGGTCTCCGAGGACGGACCGACACGACTGCACCCCTCCGCCCTCGACGGCAAGACGGTCCTCGTGGCCGGTGGCGCCGGAGCCGTCGGGCACGCGGCGATCCAGCTGGCCCGATGGGCAGGAGCAACCGTCGTGACCACCGTCAGCGGACCCGAGAAGGCCGCCCTCGCGACAGCCGCGGGAGCCCACCACGTCGTCAACTACAAGACCGGCGACGCCGCCTCCGAAATCCGCGCGATCGCACCGAACGGAGTGGACCTGATCGTCGAGGTCGCGCCCGCGCAGAACGCGGAGTTGAACGCCGCCGTCGCCGCGAACCGCGCATCGATCGCGATATACGCCAACAACGGCGGCGACAGCTTCACCCTCGACATTCGGCCGAACATGGTGACCAACGCCCGCTACCAGTTCGTGCTGCTCTACACCGTCGGTGCAGACGCGCTGAAAGCCGCCGAAGAAGACGTCACAGCCGCTGCTGCAGCCGGCGTCCTCGAGGTGGGTGAGGACGCGGGCCTACCTCTGCACCGCTTCTCCCTGGCAGACACCGCAGCTGCCCACGATGCCGTGGAAAACGGCACCGTCGGAAAGGTGTTGATAGACCTCTGAGCCTATGTGAGTGGAATGTAGGCCAGGGCCTACATTCCACTCACGTAGGGGTGATGACGGGCAACGAGCTCCACGGAAAATTGATCCACAGGTCCGTCTCGCGCCAGGAGAAATCCGGCGCGATGATCGACTGCGGCTTGGTGTAGATCACCGCGGACTTCACCTCGTCCGTGTGCTTCTTCAGCAGCTCGACGACGAGTGCGAGTGTGCGACCGGAATCCGCGACGTCGTCGACCACGAGCAATCGCTTGCCGACGATGGCATCGGTGTCCAACAGCGGCTCCAGAACCACCGGGTCCGGCAGCGTCTCCTCGACGTCGGAGTAGAACTCCACGTTCAGCGTGCCCGCGGCCTTGACGCCCATCGCGTACGCGATGGCGCCTGCAGGGATCAAACCGCCGCGAGCGATCGCAATCACGATTTCGGGCTCGAACCCGCTGTCCACAATCGACCGCGTCAGCTCACGAGATGCGGTTCCGAACGTCTCCCAGGTCAGGACTTCGCGTCCTCCGTCTGTCATGCACGAAGCGTAGGCCGATCGACAAAGTCTTGCCGAAACAGCAAACAGTGTTGCGAAATGACAAGGAGGCTTGCATCCTGGACCCATGCACACACATGACGAGCCCGTGTTCGATCAGGCCTTCTGGGACAATCTCTACACCGAGCAGGCGCAGCGCTGGAGCGGGAACGCCAACCCAGTCCTGATCACCGAGGCCTCCGAGCTCATCCCGGGAACTGCGCTCGACATCGGCAGTGGCGAGGGCGGCGACGCACGCTGGCTGGCCGACAACGGGTGGACGACGACCGGCGCCGACATCTCGGCGGTTGCCATCGAGCGCGCCCGAGAGACACAAGGCGACCGCACCATCACGTGGCTGCACCGCGATTTGCTGACGTGGGAGCCCGAGGAACGGTACGACCTCGTCACTGCGCACTTCTTCCAACTGCCTCCCCATCAGGTCGGCCCCGCGTTCCAGCGTTTCGGTACCGCGGTGGCCCCCGGCGGGCACCTGCTGATCGTCGGGCACAGCCCCAACGACCACCTCGCGTCGCACCACCAGCACGCGCAGATGCTGTTCGACGTCGACACCATCACTGCCCTCTTCGACGAGGACCAGTGGACGACGGTCGTCGCCGAGGACCGCGCCCGTCCCGGAATCGACCCGGACGGCACACCCGCCGAGCGCACCGACACGGTGGTCCTCCTGCGTCGCTCCCAGCCGACGGAACGCACCTAGACTCGACCGAATGCCGCTGAAGTACATGCCGCTGAAGTACTACGCCCCGTTGGCCGTGTCGCTGTCGGCGGCGATGATCATCCTGTTCACACCGGCGTCCGGCGTGCCCAGTGGTTTTCAGCACAGCGACAAGGTCATTCACTTCCTCCTGTTCGCGGCGCTGGCGTACTCGTCGCGATTCGCCGGTATCACCGTGCGGGTGACCCTCGCCTGGACGGTGGCGTTCGCGGCGGCGTCGGAGGTCCTCCAGGCTCTGCTTCCACTGGGGCGCAGCGGGTCGGCACTCGACGCGGTGTTCGACGTCCTCGGCGTCTGCGCAGGCCTGCTGATCGCCGTCCGCGTCCTTCCGGCCCGGTCGGCTATACACTGAGCACACTGCTCCGGGGGTCCTCGGCTCGCACGCCACCTCCGGAAGGTTCACCATCACCTCGACGTCCGCTCCGCACGATATCTACCTCGTTCCTCCCGAGCAGGACTCGGACGAACCCGTCCTCGGCGCGTCGGCCGATACGACTGCACGCCTCACCGGCCGCGCGGACATCGTTCCGTTCGGCGGTCGGTTCGCACTGAAGATCACCTCGACGACGCCTCACCAGGCGATGGTCGAGGATCTTCTGTTCGTCAGGGCCGTGCTCGACGACGCAGCGATCCCGTACCTCCTGGTGCGAGGAAACGACGAACGGCCGGTCGTCGCCATCGACGATTCGCGTCGCTCTGCTCTTCGGGACGCTCTGGTGGCGGCATGCACCGCCGAGCCGTTCTACTGCAAGACCGTCGACCTCAAACGCGGCAAGGCAGTGCTCGTCGCCGACGGAGGACTCGACGACTCACCCTACGCACGAATCTTCCGGTTGTTCCGACCCCGCGCAGAACCGACGAGCGGTTTGAACTACGGCGCGTCCACCGCGGTACAGATCGAACTGTGGGACATCTCGGCGTCGGACATCGTTCTGCCCGTCGAGAACTCTCTGACCCGCCGAACGATCAAACCGGAGGAAGCGGTACGCGGCACCGTCGACCGGTTCGGCAAGACGTGGCCGACCATCGAGAACATGTTCGCCGACCACGCGTCCGACATCAATTTCGACATCGACATCGTGTTCTCCTGGGTCGACGGTTCGTCGGCGGAATTCCAGGCTCAACGCGCGAAGCGCATGCAGAACTACGTCGTCGGCGAGGGGGACGCGTCCGCCGCACGCTTCCGTCAGATCGACGAGCTGAAGTACGCCCTCCGATCGATCCACATGTATGCACCGTGGATCAGGCGAATCTTCGTCGCAACCGACTCCGACCGGCCGTCGTGGCTCGCCGACGATCCACGCGTCACGTTCGTGCCGAGCGAGACCTTCTTCGTCGACACGTCCGTACTGCCGACCCACAATTCACAGGCCGTCGAGTGCCAGCTGCACCACATCCCCGGACTGTCCGAGCACTTCCTCTACTCCAACGACGACATGTTCTTCGGTCGACCCGTCGGACCGCAGATGTTCTTCTCCCCCGGCGGCATCAGCATGTTCATCGAAGCCCCCATCCGAATCGGACTGGGCTACAACGACGCCGACCGGAGCGGATTCGAGAACGCCGCCCGCGTCAACCGTCGGCTCCTACAGGACCGATTCGGCATGACGACCACCCGCCACCTCGAACACGCAGCGACCCCGTTGCGCAAGAGCGTCATGCAGGAGATGGAGAACGAGTTTCCCGACGAGTTCGCGTCCACCGCGGCCAGCGTGTTCCGTGCGAGCACCAACATCTCGGTGACGAACTCGCTCTACCACTACTACGCCTTGATGAGCGGCCGAGCGGTGGTGCAACGCGACGCGAAGGTCACCTACATCGACACCACGGCATACGCCGGTCTCCACCGGATGGAATCGATGCTGCCCAAACGCGCAGTCGACTTCTTCTGTCTCAACGACGGCAGCTTTCCGGAGGTCGATCTCGAAGTGCGCACCCATCGCGTCACCGAGTTCCTCGACCGCTACTTCCCCATCGTCGCGCCGTGGGAAAGTTCGGCTCGGGCCGAGTGAACTAGACGTCCACTCTCGAGTGGCGAGTGCTGTCGGCAATCGTCACGCCCGCGCGGTCGAGCCGCGTTGCGACCTCGTCGGCCGAGACGTACTCGCCGACGGTGTCGTACGAGCCTATCGGCACCACCGAATGCACGACGGTGTCGTCGTAGACGTGCACCAGGTTGAACGCCTGGGCCCCGTCCCGGCCGCGGATCGCGCCCGGCTCCACACTCAAGTCCTGGGTGTAACACGTCGCCGACGCTACCGACACCGGAATTCCGGCGAACGTCGCCGTCGTCGAATAATGCAGATGCCCGGCGATGATGGACCGAACATCGGTGCCGCGGACCACGTCGGCCAGCCTGTGCTGATCGACCAGTTCGACGAGCACCGCCAGATCCAGCACCGTCGGAACCGGAGGATGATGCATGGCGAGAATGGTCCCGAACTCGGCCGGGGTGGCGAGAACATCGGCGAGCCAATCCAACTGCGCGGCCGTCACTTCACCGTGATGTGCGCCGGGGACCGTCGAATCGAGGGTGATCACGCGGAGGCCGTCGATGTCGTGGACACGATCGACCGACCCCGACGCGTGCTCCTGATCGAGCAGCCGCGACCGAAACGTCGCCCGATCGTCGTGATTGCCCATCGCCCAGACGACCGTCGCACCCAAGGCGTCGGCAACGGGTTCGACGAGGCGGCGCAAGGTGTCGTACGCGCCCGGCTCCCCTCGATCGGTCAGATCCCCCGTGAAGACGAACGCGTCGGGGCGAACACCGGACGCCTCGACGTCGGCGAGAAGACGGGTCAACCTGGCAGTACTGTCCACTGCGCCGTACAGATCTCCGTCGGCAACCAGATGGGTATCGCTGACGTGCAACAAGCAGTGATTCGGGCGTGGATACTCCGCCGTCCGAGCCTTCATCGGTAACTCGCTTCCGATCGGCCGTGGTGGGCACGCTGATCGCGTGGTCCTCTTCCTCAACCCTAGCCAAGACTCCAGAGGAAAATAGCGCGGGTACGTCACACCAACATGGAACGAACATCTGCCGGGAGTCCCGGCACCGGCGCAGTGGCCTAGATTTGGGTCCACTCCCTACGAGAGGATCCCGCCCATGAAGTTCACTCGATCCAAAGTCGCCGCTGCCACCGCGGCACTGGCAGCAAGCCTGCTGCTCGGCACAGGAACCGCAGCTGCGCAGGACTTGCCCACCGTCGTGCTCGTCCACGGCGCCTTCGCCGACACCTCCAGCTGGGACGGCGTCGCAGCAGACCTACGCGCTCGGGGATACGACGTCGTCGTTCCGGACAACCCGCTCCGTGGGCCCGGCTACGACTCCGCAGCCGTCGAGAAGGTCGTCCAGGGCATCGACGGGCCCGTAGTGCTCGTCGGGCATTCCTACGGCGGCTCGGTCATCACCAACGTGCACGCGTCGAACGTGGAATCCTTGGTGTACGTCGCGGCCTTCGCACCCGCCGCGGGCGAACCCGCCGCGCTGGCACTCGACCCGTTCCGTTTCGGTCTGACATCGCTGCTGCCGCCGGTGCTCGGCCTCGGCATCGTCGACGACTCGACCAACATCCTCGGCAAGAACGTCGACGGCTACATCTCGCCGAGTCTGTTCAAGCAGTACTTCGCTCCCGACGTCAGCGACGAGCAGGCGGCGAAGATGATCGCGAGCCAGAAGTCGATCGCGGCCACCGCCCTGATCGAGCCGAGCGAACCGCCGTCCTGGGCGGACACCAAGAGCTACGCACTGATCCCCCAGCAGGACCAGATCATTCCGCCGGCCTCGGAGAAGTTCATGGCCGAACGCGCAGGCGCAGAGATCACCGAGGTCCCGGGCTCGCACGCGATCCTCGTGTCCAACCCGGGTGCAGTCGTCGACCTGATCGTCGACGCGTCCTGACTCCGCTGTGCGCGGAAATGTAGGCCAGGGCCTGCATTTCCGCGCACGTAGGGATCAGCGAGACAGAATGCGCAGGTGCTCGTCCGCACCACCGAAGGTGTGCTCGATCGCCGTCAACCGCGACACGTAATGACCCACCGGGTACTCGGCGGTCACGCCGATACCACCGTGCAACTGGATCGCTTCCTGCCCGATCTTGCGCGACGACCGCGAGATCTGCAGCTTCGTGCGCGACGCCACCGTCTGATCGACCACGTCGTCGGCCAGGTTCATCGTCGCGTACAGCGACATGCTGCGCGCCAGTTCGAGCAGCACGTACATGTCCGCGGCGCGGAACGTGAGGGCCTGGAACTTGGCGAGCGGAACGCCGAACTGCTTGCGCTGCTTCAGATAATCGGTGGTCAGACGCAGCGCTTCCTCCATCGCGCCGACAGCCTCGGCCGCCAGGGCAGCCTGCGCCTTGACCTCGGCAGCAACGATCGCAGCACTCGCGTCCGATCCGTCACCCAACGGCTCGGCCGCGACGTCGGTGAAGGACAGCTGCGCCGCCCGGCCGCCGTCGTGCGTCACGTAGCTCTTCCGCTCGAGACCCGTTGCGTCACCGTCGACCAGAAACAGTCCCGTTCCGCCGCCCGGAAGCGCCGCACTGACCACGATCACGTTCGCCGAACCGCCGTGCGGAACCGGATTCTTGACCCCACTCAAAGACCAGGATCCACCGTCCTCCGTCGCAGCGACCTTCACCTCGACGTCGGGCCACCGGCTGCCGGTTTCGTTGTGCGCGAACGCAAGCAACGTCGATCCCTCCGAAACCCCCGGCAGCACCCGCTTGCGCTGATCGGCAGAACCGACCGCGGAGATCAGCCCACCGGGAAGGAGGACGGCGTCGAGAATCGGCTCCGGGGCGAGCCGTCGACCCACCTCGGTCATGACGGCCATGATCTCGACCGGACCGGCATCCATGCCGCCGTCGTCCTCGCTGAAGCTCAACCCGAGCAACCCCACCTCGGCCAATTGCTTCCACACGTCCGTCGACCACCCCGGATCAGCGGCCACGATCTTGTTGCGCTTCTCGGTGTCGTACGCGCGGGTGAGCACCTCACGCGTGGTGTCGCGGAGAAGTTTCTGTTCTTCGTTCAGTTCGAAATCCATTGCCCTACCCTCACAGTCCGAGAATCGTCGACGCGATGATCTGCCGCTGAACTTCGTTGGAGCCACCGTAGATGGAGACCTTGCGATAGTTCAGATACGTCGGAACCGAACGTTGAGCCCAGCCGGGACTCTCGATGTCGTCACCGGCCTCGTAGGGCAACGAATCCGGACCGGCGATGTCCATCAACACCTCCGTCGCGGACTGCTGCAATTCCGAACCACGGAGTTTCAGAATCGACGACGCCGGGTTGGGCTTGCCGTCGGCGGAACTCGACACCAATCGCAGCTGAGTCAGTTCCAGTGCCAGAACCTCGTTTTCCAGCTCCGCGAACCGCGCCGCGAACAGCGGGTCCTCGAGCAACGTACCCTCGCCGACCTTCGTCGCCGCCGCGTACTCCTTCGCGCGCTCGAGCCGAACCTTGGTGTGGCCGACGCGGGCGACACCCGTCCGCTCGTTCCCCAGCAGGAACTTCGCGTAACTCCAGCCCTGGTTCTCCTCGCCCACAAGGTTTTCCGCGGGAACGCGCACGTTCTCGAAGAACACCTCGTTGACCTCGACGCTGCCGTCGATCAACTTGATCGGGCGCACCGTGATGCCCGGCGTCTGCAGATCGATCAACAGGAAGGAAATACCTGCCTGCTTCTTCGGCGCATCAGGATTCGTCCGCACGAGCGCGAAAATCCAATCCGCATACTGCCCCAGCGTCGTCCACGTCTTCTGCCCGTTGACGATGTAGTCGTCTCCGTCACGCAGTGCCGTCGTCCGCAGCGACGCGAGGTCCGAACCTGCCTCCGGCTCCGAGAATCCCTGACACCACCAGATGTCCAGATTCGCGGTCTTCGGGAGGAACTTCTCCTTCTGTTCCTGCGAACCGAACGTCGCGATGACCGGCCCGACCATCGACGCGTTGAACGCGAGCGGCTCGGGAACCGATGCCAGCTGCATCTCGTCGAGCCAGATGTGATGCTGTACTGCCGTCCAATCCCTGCCACCGAACTCGCTGGGCCAGTGCGGGACCGCGAGGCCGTTGGCGTTGAGAATTCGCATCGTCGTCACCATGTCCTCACGGCTCAGTTCGATGCCCACCCGGTTCTTCTCGCGGATCTCCGCGGGAATCTCGGTGGTGAAGAACGTCCGCATCTCGTCGCGAAATGCGGCTTCCTCCTCTGTCAGGGCAAGATTCATAGGGGTGCCTCCGATATCGACCACGTATGTCCTCTTCGACCGTACTCTGCGGTAACTGCGATAATCTTCTCTTCACTATGACTTTTCTGGCACTGGTCCGGCACGGAGAAACCGACTGGAATCTTCACGGCCGTCTCCAGGGCAGTTCCGACATCCCACTCAACGACACCGGACGCGCACAGGCCCGCGAAGCCGTGTACGAACTGTCCGAACACTCGTGGGACCTGCTGGTCTCCTCACCGCTCTCGCGTGCGGCCGAGACGGCCGACATCATCGGCTCGCACCTCGGTATCTCCCGCACCGCCACCTACCCCGATCTCGCCGAACGTCACTTCGGCGCCGCGGAGGGGTTCACCGACTACGACGCGTACTCCCACTGGCCGCACGGGATGTATCCCGGCCTCGAGCCACGACGCGACATGATCGTCCGCGGAGTGCGCGCGGTCGACGAGATCGCGGCCGCGAATCCCGAGTCCTCGGTCATCGCCGTCGCGCACGGCGGAGTCATCCGCGGCATTCTCGACGCCATCCGGGGCGTCACGTCCCCACGGATCCTCAACGCGGGCGTCTCGACGCTCCTGCACGACGGATCCGGATGGACCGTCGAGACGATCAACGGTGTCCCGACGACGAGGCTGTGGTGACATGCACATCGAGAAACGCATCGAAGAACTCGGCTTCGTCCTCCCCGCCGAGGCGCAGGCACCTCCCGGATTCGAATTCTGCTTCGACTGGGCCCGGGTCCGCGGCAACCGGGTGTACGTATCCGGTCACTCACCGCAGCGTCCCGACGGCTCCCTCGCAGGCCCGTTCGGTGCGGTGCCGTCGGACATCTCCCTCGACGCGGCCACCGACGCGGCGCGAGACGCGGCTCTCGCGGTGCTGGCCAGCGTCCGTCGCGCTGTCGGCGACCTCGACCGCGTCTCGGCCTGGCTGACCGTCTCCGGGATGGTGAACGCGGACCACGGCTTCACACAGACCACCACCGTGATCAACGGTTTCTCCGACGTCGTCCTTCAGGTGTTCGGCCCGGAGATCGGGGCACATGCCCGCAGCGCGATCGGCGTGGCCGCGCTACCGATGAACAATGCCGTGGTTGTCTCGGCGGAATTGGAAATCGACGGGTAGGTTTTTCCAGTGCACCGAAAAGCGCTCGCTCTACTGGCCGCGATCGTCGCTCTGCTCGCCGTGGCCGGCTGCGGATCGTCCGGTTCGGTACTGGACAAGATCCGCGACGACGGCGTGATCGTCGTCGGCACCGAAGGGACCTACAGTCCGTTCAGCTTCCAAGGTTCCGACGGCCAACTGACCGGGTACGACATCGACGTCGTCAATGCCGTCGCCGGCGAACTCGGGGTCGGCGTCGAATTCGTGCAGACACCGTTCGATTCGATCTTCGCCGGCCTCGAATCGCAGCGCTTCGACCTGATCGCCAACCAGGTCACCATCAACCCCGAACGGCAGAGCGCGTACGACCTGTCCAAGCCGTACACCGTCTCCGAAGGCGAGATCCTCACCGCGGCGAACAACACTTCCATCACCTCCGTCGCCGACCTCGCCGGCAAGACCACCGCGCAGTCGTCGACGAGCAACTGGGCCGAGGTGGCCGCCGATGCCGGTGCCGACGTGGAGGCTGTCGAAGGGTTCGTCCAAGCGGTCACCCTGGTGAAGGACGGCCGAGTCGACGCCACCGTGAACGACAGCCTCGCCGTCGCCGAATATCTGAAGGAAACCGGCGACACCGGCGTGAAGGTCGCCGCACAAACCGGAGACACCAGCTATCAGGCGTTCGCCGCCCGCAAGGACAGCGGACTGATGGACGACATCGACGCCGCGATCGACACCCTTCAGGCCGACGGCACACTCGCCCGGATCTCCGAGAAGTACTTCGGCTCGGCCGTCGCTGCACCCACCGCGGACACCCAGGCTCCGACGTCCGACGGCGCTGCGAGCGAACAACAGTCGAAGTTCGACCTGATCCTCGACAACCTCTGGCCGATGCTGAAGGCCACCGTCACCATGACGATTCCGCTCACCGCCATCAGTTTCGTCGTCGGACTCGTCATCGCCCTCGGCGTCGCGCTGGCGCGGATCTCGTCCACCACAGCGCTCTCGTCGGCCGCCCGGTTCTACGTCTCGATCATTCGCGGCACTCCCCTGCTGCTGCAGCTGTTCATCGTCTTCTACGCGCTGCCTCAGTTCGGCGTCGTGATCGATCCGTTCCCTGCCGCGGTGATCGCCTTCTCCCTCAACGTCGGCGGATACGCCGCGGAAGTCATCCGAGCCGCCATCCTCAGCGTGCCCAAGGGCCAGTGGGAAGCGTCGCAGACCATCGGTATGGGCTACCGGACCACGCTGCAGCGCATCGTCCTTCCCCAAGCCCTGCGTACCGCGGTCCCTCCGCTGTCGAACACACTGATCTCGCTGGTGAAGGACACTTCGCTGGCGTCGACGATCCTCGTGACCGAACTTCTGCGCGTCGCCCAGCTCGCCGCCGCACCCACCTTCGACTTCTTCGCGCTCTACAGCGTCGCCGCCCTCTACTACTGGGTGATCTGCATGATCCTCTCGTTCTTCCAAGGCAAACTCGAAGTCCGACTCGACAGGTACGTGGCCAAATGACAGATCTTCTCGAAGTCAAGTCTCTGCGAAAGTCGTTCGGCCCGATCGACGTCCTCAGCGACGTCTCCTTCACGGTGCCGTCGGGCACGGTCACCGTCATCATCGGCCCGTCGGGATCGGGCAAGACCACGGTTCTGCGATCTCTGAACGCTCTCGATCCCGCCGATGCAGGCATCGTCCGCATCGGCGACGTGGCCGTGGACTTCGGCGCGAACCCCTCCGCCGCAGCTCTGCGCGCATATCGCGCCCAGAGCGGAATGGTGTTTCAGCAGCACAACCTGTTCCCGCACAAGACCGTGTTGCAGAACATCACCGAAGGCCCCGTCATCGTGCAGAAGCGCCCCCGCGCGGACGCCGAAGCCGACGCACACCGCCTGCTCGACCAGGTCGGCCTCGACGCCAAGGCCGATCAGTACCCGTTCCAGCTCTCCGGCGGCCAACAGCAACGCGTCGGCATCGCACGGGCATTGGCGCTGAAACCGAAACTGATGCTGTTCGACGAACCGACGTCGGCACTCGATCCCGAACTCGTCGGCGAAGTCCTCGCCGTCATCAAACAACTCGCGTCCGAGGGCTGGACGATGGTCATCGTGACCCACGAGATCCGGTTCGCCGAGCAGGTCGCCGACGAGGTGCTGTTCATCGAAGGCGGCGTCGTGGTCGAACGCGGAACTCCCGCCGACGTACTGAAGAACCCCGCCGAGGCCCGAACGAGGCAGTTCCTCAGCCGTCTGCTCCTGTGAGCGGAAATGTAGGCATTGGCCTACATTTCCGCGCACGTGACTAGAGGTGCGGAAGGACCTTGTCCAGAGTGATGGGAAGGTCCCGGACCCGCACGCCGGTGGCATGGAAGACGGCGTTACCGATCGCTGCGGGGGAACCGACCGTACCGATTTCGCCGATTCCCTTGCCTCCCATGGGGCTCAGTTCGTCGTCGTGCTCCTCGACCCAGGTCGCCTCGATGTCGACGGGAATGTCCGCGCACACCGGAACGTGATACTCGGCGAAGTCGTGGTTGGAGAATCCGCCGAACTCCGGATCGGTGTTTCCCGCTTCCATCAACGCCATGCCGATCCCGAAGGTCATGCCGCCGATCAGTTGCGACCGAGCGAGGCGCGGATTCATCACACGCCCGATCCCGAAGACACCGAGCATTCGCCGGACCCGCACCTCACCGGTGTCGACGTCCACCTCGACCTCGGCGAACTGCGCACCGAACGCCATGCGTGCGAAGTCCTTCTGCGCGTCCAGGTCGTCGGAGGTGTCGACGGTGACCTCGGCCGGGCCGGTCTTCGAGGCGAGTTCCGTGCACGCCTTCGTCACCGCCCACCCCCAGGACGACGTGCCCGAGGAACCGCCTGCACCTGGGGCCTTCGGCAGCGCACTGTCACCCAGCTTCAGGACCACGAGATCCGCGGACACACCGAGGGCATCGGCGGCGATCTGCCGCAACACGGTTCGAGCGCCGGTACCGATGTCCGACGCCGCCACGGACACCGTGACGGAGCCGTCCTCGGCCCGCGTCGCCGACGCCGTCGACGGGCTGATCAGCACCGGGTAACTCGCCGTGGCGACACCGGTACCGATGAGCTTGCGCCCTTCCCTGCGATGCCCCGGACGTGGATCGCGCTCCGCCCACCCGAACCTCTCGGCTCCCTCACGCAGACACTCGACGACGCTGCGCGAGGAGAACGCGTTGCCACTCGCCGGGTCCACGTCCGGTTCGTTCAGTATTCTCAACTCGATCGGATCGATTCCGACCTCGTAGGACAACTCGTCGATCGCCGTCTCCACCGCGAACATCCCGGGAGCCTCGCCAGGTGCCCGCATCCAGCGCGGCGTCGGGACATCCAGCACTGCCAGTCGATGCGTGGTGCGACGGTGGGGCGAGGCGTAGATGTGGCGCGACGACTCCGCGGTCTGCTCGCAGAATTCGAAGATCTGCGACGTCTGCTGAAACGTGTCGTGTGCCAACGCCGCGAGGGTGCCGTCGGCGGATGCACCCAACTGGACGTGGTTGATCGTCGGCGTGCGGTATCCGACGAGATCGAACAACGCCTGCCTCGGCAACGCCAGCTTGACAGTGCGGCCGACGGCACGCGACGCCATGGCCGCCAGCACCGCGTTCGGCCGGGTACTGCCCTTGGCGCCGAACCCGCCGCCGACGTTCTCGGCGACGACGCGGACGTTCGACGGGTCCAGACCGAACACCGTCGCGAGGTCCCCTTGGACTCCGGAGGGCGCCTGCGTCGAATCCCACACCGTCAGAACGCCGTCCGACCATTGCGCTGTCGTCGCGTGCGGTTCCATCGGACTGTTGTGCATGGGAGCCGTCGTGTACCAGCGGTCGACGACGTGGGCCGCGGACGCCAACGCCGAGTCAGGATCGCCGACGGTCACGTCGGTCGGAAACCCTGCGTTGACGGTCACCGGCGCATACAGCGACGCGTGATCCGTCGTCAGTTCGTTGTCCGGCCGCGCCTCGTCCGCGTACGTCACCCGAACCTGCGCGGCGCCCTCGCGTGCGGCCTCCAGGGAGTCGGCCACCACTGCGGCGACGATCTGACCACGGTAGGCGACTCGATCGGATTGCAGCACAGC
The DNA here is from genome assembly GCF_002259425.1 of Rhodococcus sp. 14-2470-1a. Taxonomy (NCBI): domain Bacteria; kingdom Bacillati; phylum Actinomycetota; class Actinomycetes; order Mycobacteriales; family Nocardiaceae; genus Rhodococcus; species Rhodococcus sp. 14-2470-1a. Next base: position 226,028 of record NZ_NPFZ01000016.1, on the reverse strand, counting down.
AAGTTCGGTGTCCTCGATCTCACCCAATTTCTCGGCGTTCTCGTGCCACAGCAGCGTGACGTCGGCCGGCGCGGTCACCTGGGTGACGCGACCTGTAGGAATCTCCGCCGGGACATACCAGCAGTAGGCCGGCGCCGTCTCCGCATGCTGCTCGACAGCGTATCGCGCCTGGCCGGTCACCTTCGCGACGCTCTCCGTCCGGGGGATCGACTGCCCTATCGATGCGGTACTCATTCCTGCACACTCCTGGCTGCCAGATCGGTCAGGGCCTCGGTCACCAGATTGCGCACCAAGGGAACTTTGAACCCGTTGTCCCGCAACGGCACCGCGGCCTTCAATTCCAAGTCGATCGCTTCACGAAACGCCTCGTGCTTCGCTGACCTGCCCAGCAGTTCACCCTCCGCGGTGATCGCACGCCACGGCTTGTGCGCGACTCCGCCGAGCGCCACGCGCGCCTCGGTGACCTGACCGCCCTCCACCCGAAGGACCGCAGCCACCGACGCGAGCGCGAATGCGTAGGACGCACGGTCGCGCACCTTTCGGTACAGCGACACCGCGCCGTCGGGCAGCGCAGGAATGTCGATGGAGGTGACGATCTCGTCGTGGCCGATGGTGGTGTCCAGATCGGGATCGTGTCCGGGTAGCCGGTACAGCTCCCCGATCGGCACACGATGGGCCCCGTGCGGGCCCTGAATGTTCACCACCGCATCCAACGCGGTCAACGCCACTGCCATGTCCGACGGATGCGTCGCCACACAATGATCCGACGCCCCGAGGATGGCGAGGTTGCGATGATCACCCGCGATGGCCGGACAGCCGGAACCAGGATCACGTTTGTTGCACGGCTTGGAGGTGTCCATGAAGTAGACACACCTCGTGCGCTGGAACAGATTGCCCCCGACGGTGGCCATGTTGCGGAGCTGACCCGACGCACCGGACAACACCGCACGCGACAACACGGGATAGCGCGAGCGAACCACCGGATGCACAGCCAGATCACTGTTGCTCACCGCTGCGCCGACCCGAAGCGACCCGTCGTCCAGAATGTCGATCTCACCGAGCGGCAACCTCGTCACGTCGATGAGCGACGACGGTTGCGCCGCACCGAGCTTCATCAGATCGACCAGGTTGGTCCCACCGCCCAGAAGCGCGGAATCCGGATCCGACGCAAGCCGATTCACAGCGTCGGCGACGTCGGTGGCGACGTCGTAGGTGAACGTCTTCATTCGCTTGCCTCCATCACTGCGGGCACGATGTTGGCGTAGGCACCGCAGCGGCACAGGTTGCCGGACATCCGTTCGCGGACTTCCTCGCGGGTCAGGCGTGGGTGATCGTCCTCGGTGACCGCGCTCGGCCAGCCTTGCTTCGCCTCCTCGATGACGGCAACGGCCGAGCAGATCTGCCCGGACGTACAGTATCCGCACTGAAACGCGTCGTTGTCGACGAAGGCCTGTTGCACAGGATGGAGCGTGTCACCGTCGGCGAGGCCCTCCACGGTCACCACCTCGCGGCCCTGGTAGCCGACTGCGAGGGCGAGGCAGCTGTTGATGCGGCGGCCGTCGACGAGCACGGTGCACGCACCGCACTGGCCGTGATCGCATCCCTTCTTGGCGCCGATCAGATCGAGATGTTCTCGAAGTGCGTCGAGCAGAGTCGTCCGCACATCGCAGTCGAAATCGTGGTCGGTGCCGTTCACGCGCAGCGTCACTCTGGTCATGCGGTCGCAATTACCCAGGATCGTAGAATTCTCAAACATAGTGGCGCACAACGAAGGCCAGCCTAACCTCCCTCGCCTATGTGAGTAAATCTAGGTGAACCCGAGAATCTCCTCACCCCATGCCCGACGGAGTTCGCGGTCCGGGTCGTCGACCTCCGTGTCGTGCTTGTCGATCAACAGAGTCGTCCGAGTCGCCTCGTCGTACGGAGCCCACGGATCACGTCCGTACGCGAAATCGACCCAGCGGCGCCGGAGACGCTCACCGACCGCTTCTGCAGTTCTGCGACCACCCAGCTTGAACGTCGGATCCTTGGGAACGACGCCGAAGTTGCCGAACACATAGGGCACCTCGGTACCGTGCATCGCGCCCAGCCTGGTGATCTTCAGGAACGGAGTCGCCTGGTCGAAGCGATACAGATAAGTGCGTGCCCGACGACTGTGCGCCTCCGCGATCCACAGCGTCGGCATTCGAAACGCTGCATCGCGCGAAATTTCGAGCGCCGACCGCTTCGTCGGATACCCCGGATAGGCCGACGTGACCTCCACTTCCTCGTCGGACCTCATCTCGGGATGATCCTCGGCGATCGCCTGGAACATCTCGTGCACCTTGTCCGGGGTGATCGGCATCAACGGCGACTTCATCAGCTTGAACATCGACGATTCGTCGTGGTTGGTCCCGATCAACAGAGGGACCGCGTGCTGGTACCCCTTCTGGAAGGCCGCGACCGGGTAGTGCGGGACCAGATCCCTGTCGACGACGGGAGCCAGCGCCAAGGTTCCCGGCACTTTCGCCGGGATCTCCTGCACCAACTCACCCGTCGCTCGCACGATGTCCCCGATGTCGAGCCCCCGCAGTCCCGACGCCTCCACCCCCGCGAGTTCCAGGAAACGCTCTGCGATGGACGACGCCCTCTGCGCCCCGTACACCGATGTCGCCGGGGAGCTCTCCGCGATGACCCGGTGGAACAGTCCGGCAGCCGCAGGCGAGACCATCAGGGTGGTGACCGACCCACCGCCCGCCGACTCCCCGAACAGCGTCACCTGCGACGGATCACCGCCGAAGCCCGCAATGTTGTCCCGCACCCATTCCAGAGCCGCGATCTGATCACGCAGACCGACGTTGGAATCGAAATCCCCGAACGCCGAGAAATCCAGAAACCCCAGCGCACCGAGACGGTAGCCCACCGTCACCAGCACCACCTGACCGTCGGTGACCAGCGTCCTGCCGTCGTACACCCGTTGCGCGGAGTTGCCCAGGTAGTACGCGCCGCCGTGAATCCACACCATCACCGGCAAGCCTCGGGCGCCGGCCGGGCTCCACACGTTGAGCGTCAGGCAGTCCTCGCCGACGGTCAGGCCCGGGTCGATGGGCAGGGGGCCGTGCTCGGTCTGCGGCGCGATGTGCCCGAACTCGGTCGCGTCGCGCACGCCCGACCATGCCGTCGGCGGCCGCGGTGCCCGCAGCCGCAGATCGCCCACCGGGGGCGCCGCGTAGGGAATTCCCTTCCACACGGCCACACCGTCGTCGACGATTCCCTGCACCTGTCCATACAGTGTCTGCGCGATCACCGACTCATGATCCCCTGCCGGCGGTGCGTCGTCCCGACAAGTCGATCGAATTCTCGAGGTGCGGACCACCGGCCCGGTGGACACGAGAAAACCCCCATCCGACGTGCGGGTGGGGGTTTCTCGTGTGCTCGTGTCAGTCCCGGGGACGACGGCCCTTGAACTTGCCGCCGCCGCGGGGGCCACCGCGGCCACCGGGAGGACCCGAATCAGGCTGAAGCTGAATCAACACACCGCTGATCCTGGTGCGCCGCAACGCCTCGACCGTCTCGTCGGCGAGATCGGCGGGCAGCTCGACGAGCGAGTGATCGGGACGAATGCTGATGTGTCCGAAGTCCGAGCGCCGGAGCCCACCCTCGTTGGCGATGGCACCGACGATGGCACCGGGAGCGACGTGATGACGCTTGCCGACGGCGATGCGGTACGTTGCCATCGCCTGGCCGGTCTTGCGGTGGTGCGAGCTTGCGGCATCGTCGTCGAACGTCCGCGCCGGCCGCGGCTCGCGCTTCTCGCGAGGTGCGCGCGGCGGGGCAGGAGGCTCGGGCTTGAGCAGGAACTCCTCGCCGTCACGGGATTGAACGGCCAGAGCCGCTGCGATGTCCGCCAACGGGACGTCGTGCTCACGCTCGTAATCCTCGATGAGCTTGCGGAACAAGCTCAGGTTCGGCGAGTTCAGGCTCTCGGTGATGGAGTCGCCGAACTTGGTGACACGTTGGGCGTTGACGTCGTCGACGCTCGGCAACTGGATCTCGGTGATGGGCTGACGCGTCGCACGTTCGATCGCCTTGAGCAGGTGACGCTCCCGCGGTGCGACGAACAGCAGTGCCTCGCCTGCACGTCCCGCTCGCCCGGTGCGACCGATGCGGTGCACGTAGGACTCGGTGTCGTGCGGAATGTCGTAGTTGATGACGTGCGAAATTCGGTCGACGTCGAGTCCGCGGGCCGCGACATCGGTCGCGACCAGAACGTCGATGGTGCCGTTCTTGAGCTGACCGATGGTGCGCTCACGCTGAGCCTGGACGATGTCACCGTTGATGGCCGCTGCCGAGAAGCCCCTGGCCCGCAGTTTCTCCGCGAGTTCCTCGGTGGCCTGCTTGGTACGGACGAACATGATCATCGCCTCGAACTCTTCGACCTCGAAGATGCGAGTGAGTGCCTCGAGCTTGCGCTGATGCGCCACCTGGACGTACCGCTGGGTGATGTTCGGTGCCGTCGACGTCTTGGTCTTGACGGTGATCTCCACCGGATCGTGCAGGTACTGCTTGGAGATCTTGCGAATGGCAGGCGGCATCGTCGCGGAGAACAGCGCGACCTGCTTGTACTCCGGAGTGTCCGAGAGAATGCGCTCGACGTCCTCCTGGAAGCCCATCTTGAGCATCTCGTCGGCCTCGTCGAGCACCAGGTACTCGAGATGCGACAGATCGAGCGTCCCCTTCTCCAGGTGGTCGATGACACGACCGGGCGTTCCGACGATGATCTGCGCGCCCTTGCGCAACCCGGACAGCTGGATACCGTAGGCCTGGCCGCCGTAGATCGGAAGAATGTGCAGGCCCGGAATGTTGGCCGCGTACTTGCCGAACGCCTCGGCCACCTGCAGCGCCAGCTCACGCGTCGGCGCCAGGACGAGCGCCTGCGGAACACGCCGCTCTACGTCCAGACGCGACAGGATCGGCACGGCGAACGCGGCGGTCTTACCGGTGCCGGTCTGCGCGAGGCCGACGACGTCGCTGCCGTTCATCAACGGCGGAATCGTCGCCGCCTGAATCGGCGACGGACTCTCGTAGCCCACGGCATGCAGAGCCTTCAGCACGCGCTCGTCGATACCCAGATCGGCGAACGTGGTGGTGGGAGACTCGGAAGGGGACTCGGCGGAGGGGGTCGCTTCGGAGGACGCCGATGCCGACCCGCTCGAAGTGGACTCGTCAGTCGTCACAGCGGCATCCTGATTCGGCAGTGTTGAACAAGTAGTCGATTGTGCTCATATACAGCCGAGCTTAGTCCCTGTCACGGACTCGGACAGACGAGTGTCGCAAATCAGCGGTCGACGTCACCTCCCACGCCCCGTCCCGCCGACCAGCATCGTCGGTGTCGTGGTGACCGAGGCGACACTCGCTGTCGAAATCGACGGTCGCAACAGTTATTGTGCACTGCGAGTCACACCTAACTCCACACGACTGGTCGGAAAAATTCGCAAACCGGACACCCTCGGTAGTGCAACACGGCCCCGAATGTGATGAAATGCACACCTGTTACGTCATTTTCCCGGAGGGGTCCTACAGTGCGCGAATATTCTGTGCCGGCGTCATTCACCATTCCCGACGATGCTTCGATGGCCGATACCGTTTTCCGGTACGAGAAGGAGTCCCCGAACCTCGTACCGTTCCAGCGTCTCGTCGGCGGAACCTGGACCGACGTCACCGCAGCGCAGTTCGCCAAGGAGGTCAAAGCCGTCGCCAAGGGCCTGATCGCCTCCGGCATCGAGCTGGGCGACCGCGTCGCGATCCTGTCGGCAACCCGCTACGAGTGGGTCGTCCTCGACTACGCCATCTGGACCGCAGGCGGCTGCACCGTCGCGATCTACGAGACCTCCGCAGCCGATCAGGCTCAGTGGATCCTCGAGGACTCCGCCACCAAACTGCTGATTCTCGAGACTCCCGCACATGCCGAGGCACTGAAGGAGGTCACCGAAGGCGCAGCAGACCTGCGCGAGGTGCTGCAGATCGACGCAGGCGCCATCGACGAACTGACCACCCGCGGTGCAGGCGTCAGCGACGAGGACCTCGACACCAGGCGTCACCAGGTGAAGGCGTCGGCGCCCGCAACGCTGATCTACACCTCCGGAACGACCGGTCGCCCCAAGGGTGTCCAGCTGACGCACGCCAACTTCTACGCCGAGGTGCAGGCCACACAGCTCGCTCTGCACGATTCGATGAAAGAGGGCAACCGCACCCTGATGTTCCTGCCGATGGCGCACGTGTTCGCGCGCGCTGTCTCCTTCGGCGCATTCGAGTCGAAGGCCACCATCGGCCACACCTCGGACATCACCACGCTGCTCGACCAGTTCGCGACGTTCAAGCCGGACTTCATCCTGTCCGTCCCGCGTGTGTTCGAGAAGGTCTACAACTCGGCCAAACAGAAAGCACACGACGGCGGCAAGGGCGGCATCTTCGACAAGGCCGCGGCCACCGCGATCGAGTGGAGCGAAGCCCAGGACAAAGGCGGCGCCGGACTGCTCCTGAACATCAAGCACACCGTGTTCGACAAGCTCGTCTACTCCAAGCTGCGCGCAGCACTCGGCGGCAACTGCGACCGCGCAATCTCCGGCGGCGCCCCCCTCGGCGCACGCCTCGGTCACTTCTTCCGCGGCGTGGGAATCCCCGTCTACGAGGGCTACGGCCTCACCGAGACCAGCGCGGCCATCACCGTCAACACCACCGCCGAGCAGCGCATCGGCAGCGTCGGCAAACCGCTCAACGGCCACGCCGCCAAGATCGCCGAGGACGGCGAACTTCTGCTCAAGGGCCCGGTCGTCTTCGGTGGCTACTGGCACAACGAGAAGGCGACTGCGGAGTCCATCGTCGACGGGTGGTTCCACACCGGCGACCTCGGTGCCATCGACCAGGACGGATACGTCTCCATCACCGGCCGCAAGAAGGAAATCATCGTCACGGCCGGCGGCAAGAACGTCGCACCTGCCGTGCTCGAGGACGCACTGCGCGCGCACGCCCTGATCAGCCAGACCCTCGTCGTCGGAGACGCCAAGCCGTTCATCGGCGCGCTTCTCACCCTCGATCCCGAAGCCCTGCCCGGGTGGAAGGAACGGCACAACCTCACCGACATCTCGTTCGAGGACCTGAAGAAGCACCCCGAACTGGTCGCCGAGATCGACAAGGCTGTCGCCGACGCCAACAAGAAGGTGTCCAACGCCGAGCAGATCAAGAAGTACAAGATCCTGGAGCAGGACTTCACCGTCGAATCGGGAGAACTGACCCCGACGATGAAGCTCAAGCGGAACATCATCCACCAGGAGCGCGGCTCGGAGATCGAGTCGATCTACGCCAAGTAGACAGTTTCTGCGTGTGGCGGGCGGACCCGGACCGGGCCGCCCGTCACACGTGTGTCAGGAGAAACTCCGCGGCTTCGAGCGAAACCGTCCGGTGAACCTTCTCGTGCAGTAGATCGTGGCCCGCGTCCTCGAATTCACGAAGGCGGGCGCCCGGCACGTTCGGGATCCACGACCGGACTGCGTCGATGGGGGCCATGCGGTCGTCGACACCGTGCATCGCCAGCAGCGGCAAGGTGGAATCGCTCAGATCGGTCGGCTTGCCCGTCGTCGACTTGGGAGTTCCGCACAGTACGACCGACGCGAAACCGTCCGGGTTCTTTCCGAGCGCAGAGATTGCCGTCGCGGCACCGAGCGAGTGGCCCATCAGCGCGACCGGGACACCCGAACGCTCGGAGCGTGCGATGTCCGCGAGCTGCAGGGCATTGTCGGCAAGACCCGTGATCTGCGACGCGTCGGACAACTCGCCCTCGGTCAGCCCGTGACCTACGTGATCGACCGCCCACACGTCGATGTTCTCGGTGTTCATGACGCGGGCGAACCGATGATAATTGCCGCTGTTCTGGCCCAAGCCGTGCAGAAACACCAGTACGAGACGGGGATGCGGCGTGGTCCAGGACCGATAGTGCACGGCCCCGGTGACTCCTTCGAAAAACGGCATTCGACTATTTTGCCTTCTCCACGGACCTGTCGCTGCATTCACCTACAGTTGGGCGCGTGTTCGTACTCGGTGATCAGGTCATCTACAGCGCCAGCGACCTGTCGGCCGCAGCCGAATGCGAATACGCATTGCTGCGCACCCTCGACGCCAAACTCGGCCGGACGAAGCCGGTCCCCACCGCACCCGACCCGATGCTGGAACGCACGTCGGAACTCGGATTCGCCCACGAACGACGCCAACTCGACGCGTTCCGGAAACGGTTCGGCGCGGGCGTGTCCATCATGCCGCGCCCCGAACGAACCATGCAGGGCCTCGCCGACGCGCACGCCGCCACCATCGAAACCGCGCTGTGGGGGTACGACGTCCTGTACCAGGCGACATTCTTCGACGGCCGGTTCCTCGGATTCTGCGACTTCCTCGTCAAGGAGGACGCGGGGTACTCCGTGTACGACACCAAGCTGTCCCGCCACGCACGCGTCCCGGCACTACTGCAACTCGCCGCCTACGCCGACGCACTCGGATCGAGCGGAATCGATGTCGCCGACACCCTGCACCTCATGCTGGGCGACGGAACGACCACAGACCACGCCCGGCGGAACCTACTCCCTATCTACCGTCGCCAACGTGCCCACCTCGAAGACATCCTCGACGAACACGTGCGCGACGGCGACGCCGTCGACTGGGCCGACCCTCGCTTCACCAAGTGCGGGCGCTGCGAGATGTGCGACGAGCAAGTCGTCGCACGGGACGACCTCCTCCTCGTCGCCGGATTGACCGGAGGCCACCGAGCGCATCTGCACGACGCCGACGTCACCACAACCGTCCAACTGGCATCCGGCGACGGCCCGATCGACGGCATCTCGGCTCGCATCCTCGGCAACCTGCGCGCGCAAGCAGGTCTGCAGATCACCCAGTCCGCAAGCGACAGAACAGAGTACGAGATCTTCGACGCCGACGCGCTCGGCGCCATCCCCGAACCGAATCCCGGCGACATCTTCTTCGACTTCGAAGGCGACCCACTCTGGGCAGAACCAACCTCAGGAGCCGATCCGCGGGCTGCACTCCCGGCAGGATCCACCGAGTGGGGCCTGGAATATCTGTTCGGCGTTCTCGACACCGACGGGCAGTTTCTTCCGTTGTGGGCGCACGACCGCGTACAGGAACGCCAGGCCCTGATCGACTTCCTCGCCTACGTCGTCGAACGCCGGAAACAATTTCCCGGCATGCACGTCTACCACTACGCCGCCTACGAGAAGACCGCGCTGCTCAGGCTCGCCGGGCGATACGGCGTCGGCGAGGAGGTCGTCGACGACCTCCTCCGCGACAACGTGCTCGTCGACCTCTACCCCGTCGTACGAGCAGCGCTACGCATCGGCGAACGCTCCTACAGCATCAAGAAACTCGAACCCCTCTACATGCCCGCGGGTCGCGACGGCGACGTCACCAACGCCGCGGCGTCGATCGTCGAGTACGCCAACTGGTGCGACCTCCGAGACGAGGGCAGGACCGAGGAAGCCGATGCACTATTGAACGAGATCGCCGACTACAACCGCTACGACTGTGATTCCACTCTGAAACTACGAGACTGGCTGCTGGAGAGGGCTTCCGACGCAGGAATCCCACCCCGCCACGCGGCGGACATCGGCGCCGACACCGAGGAAGAAGCCACCCCGCTGGAAGAATCGCTCCGCGAATTCGCCGGACTCACCGGCGACAGGTCCGATCTCCAGCACGCCGTCGCACTCTACGGCGGATCCATCGGATACCACCGACGCGAACGAAAGCCGTTCTGGTGGGCACACTTCGACCGGTTGCAGAGCCCCGTCGACGAGTGGGCCGACGCCCCGGGAGTGTTCACCGTCGACTCGGCGGAAGCCGAGAGCGAATGGGCGAAGACCACGCCGCGGCAGAAGTTGCTGCGACGGCGACTGAGACTGACGGGCGCGGGAAGCGTCGAGAAGTCGGTCCGGTTGCTCTACGACACACCCGCACCCGACGGCCTGGAACAGCCTCACCCGTCGTACCGGGCGTGCAGCCGAGGCGACCTGGTCGAGGCCGAGGACGACGTCGTCGTGATCGAGGAGAAGCTGACAGCAGGCGCGGACCCGTGGTCGGCGCTGCCGATGGCCGCAGCGCCGGTCTCACCCATCCCCACGGTCAGCATCGAAGCGGCGATCGTCACTGCCGCCGAGGAACTCGCGGCATCGTTGCCCGACCTCCCTGCAACGGCAGTCGCCGATCTGACATCACGGTCGGCTCCTCGCACGCGGTCCGGCTCCGGGCTTCCCGCCGTCGTCGGCAGCGACTACATCGGCGCGATCCTCGGCGCACTGACCGATCTCGACAACTCGTACCTCGCCGTGCAAGGACCACCCGGAACCGGCAAGACCTACACCGCGGCCGCGGTCATCTCCTCGCTCGTCCGCGATCACCACTGGCGTATCGGCGTTGTCGCACAGTCACATTCTGTCGTGGACAACCTGCTCGACGGGATCGTCCGCGCCGGGGTCCCCGAACAGCTCGTCGGCAAGAAGAAGGCGCCCGACGGCGTGACCGAGCTCGAGGAGGGCAAGTACCCGTCCTTCGTGGCCGACGCAGCGGAGGGTTGCGTCGTCGGCGGAACCGCCTGGGACTTCTCGCACACCACCCGCGTCGTCCCCGGATCGCTCGACCTGCTCGTCGTCGACGAAGCCGGACAATTCTCCCTGGCCAACACCATCGCCGTCGCAGGGTCCGCACGAAACCTGTTGCTACTGGGCGACCCTCAGCAACTCCCCCAGGTCAGCCAAGGAACACATCCGGAGCCCGTCGACGAGTCCGCGCTCGGATGGCTCGCCGCCGGGCATGGTGCACTTCCCGCCGACCGCGGCTACTTCCTCAGCCGCACCTGGCGCATGCACCCCGACCTGTGCGCACCGGTCTCCGCGTTGTCCTACGAGAACAAACTGTTCTCCAACGAGGACGCCACGTCCCGACGCGTCCTGGACGGCCTGCGACCCGGACTGCACACGGTGACCATCGACCACGACGCCAGAACCACCGAATCACCCGAAGAAGCAGAAGAAGTTCGTCGACAGATCGAGAAGATGGTCGGCCTGCCGTGGACCAACCCCGACACGCACTCCGGTCCCCGCCCACTCGAGCCGACCGACTTCATCGTCGTCGCCCCGTACAACGCCCAGGTCGCCTGCATCCGAGAGTCATTGGACCGCGCCGGACTGGCCGAGGTCCTCGTCGGAACCGTCGACAAGTTCCAAGGCAGACAAGCCGCAGTCGCCCTCCTGTCGATGACCGCATCCAACCTCGGTGACTCACCCCGCGGAGCGGGATTTCTGCTGTCCCGAAACCGGTTGAACGTGGCCCTCTCTCGCGGGCAATGGGCAGCAATGATCATCCAGTCCCGAACCCTCACCCACTACCTCCCCGCCACCCCCGACGGCCTGGACTCCCTCGGGGCGTTCATGGCGTTGACCGAGAACACACCCGCCTAGCCGAAGTTCTTGCCCTCGCCGCGGTACGTCGGGACCACGCTGACGCTGCCGTCGGACTCGACGACATGCAGCGTATCGACCCGCTCACACGGCTCTCCGGCCTTCGCGTTACGGAACCAGATGCGATCACCGATACGCGCACCGCTGGTGGCGACGGGAGTCTGCACCTCACCGGCGCCTTCGTTGCGCAGAAGCTTCAGCCCTCCCCGCAGGATTCCCTGCGCAGTTCGGGAGAGCGCCACCGGGGCGGGCAGACGCGACCTCGATGCCTGACCCGACGCGACGTATCCCCCACCGAACACCGTCGCGATCGTCGGCGTCGGCGTACGGACGACCGGCAACACGAAGTACAGCGCGGGCTCCGGCGTGAATGCCCGGTAGCGGTCGAACAACGTCGGCGCGAACAACCCCGACCCGGCCGTCACCTCGGTGACCGAGGACGCCGCGGAGCTGACTTCGAGCGACCCGGTGCCGCCGCTGTTGACCAGTTCCAGCGGGCCGACGGCATCGACGACCGCGTCGACTACCGTCGACCGGCGGGTCCGCAACTCTGCAGTCGACACCTTCTTCATCAGCTCGACCACCGGGTTGGAATCCGGCAGTCCCGCGATCTGCGCCTCGTAGAACATGACACCGACAACCCGGAATCCTCGGTCCTTGGCCGTCCTCGCGAACGACGCCACCTGCGCAGGCTCCCGCAGCGGTGACCGTCGGACACCGAGGTGGATCGGCCCCAGACGAAGCGAGGCGTCGACGTCGATGCACACGCGCGGCCGAGGCCGATCCGAACCGGCGGCCTCGCGAATCACATCGAGATGGGCGGGATCGTCGATCATCAGCGTGATGCGCCCCGACAGCACCCGATCTCGGGTGATCTCCTCCAACGAGACCCTGTCCACCGTCGGATACCCGACCAGAACGTCCTCCGCCCCCGCCCTCGCCAACCAGATCGCCTCGGCCGGCGAGTACGCCATGATTCCCTCGAACTGCTGTGCTGCAGTGAGATTCGGACCCAGCACACGCTCCAGAATCGCCCGGGAACGGACCGACTTGCTGGCGACACGAATCGGCGTCGACCCCGCCCGCCGCCGAAGATCAGCAGCGTTCGCGTCCAGAGCCCCCGCATCGACGACGGCGAACGGCGGCTCGAGATGCGCGGTGGCGTCGGCGAGAAGATTCAGAGAGGGCATACGGTCGGTCGGCACCCGGTCAGCTAACCACCGATCGCCCTCCCCGTCAGATTTCGACGGCCTTGCCTGCGATGACACCGGACAGATCGTCGAGTGCAGTGATCACTGCCATGTCGTCCCTGTCGACCAGCCACCGCAGAATCAGCCCGTCAACTGTGGCCATCCCGAAATGCGCGACGGCCGACGTCGGCTCCAGCCAGCGGGTGCCGGTGATCCGCGCGCACCTGTCCAGGAACGCGAACGTGTCGGTGTCGCGAATCCGGTATTGACCGGATGCGATGGTCGCGGCGACCTCCGAGCCGAGCGCGCGGTGCCGAAGCAGATACGTCTTGATCTCGTAGGACAGCAATTGCCGATCGGCCGTCTCCTCCACGAGTGGCCAGATCGCCGTCAGACCGCTGTGCACCAACATCCGCAGCCCACGCACCCCGCCGACGTGACTCGGATGCTCGAACGCGGTGAACAGCGCCGCTGTGACATCGACCACCAAGCCCTCGCCCATGGCGATGACCAGATCTTCCTTGGATTCGAAGCAGTAGTAGACGGCTCCGCGGGGAACCGACGCCTCCTCGGCGACGGCACGGACCGTCAACGCGTCCACACCGACCCGTTCGGCTAGGTTCAACGCCGCGTGGACCAGGTGTGCACGCCGAGCATCGACGGGCAGCCGGGTCTGCATGCGTCCGATAGTAGGCCCGCGTGTCGGACCCGGTGGTCGGATTCCCTCGAGTGCCATAGTGGGTCGATGACGGGGCGCGAGTGGCGTAACTGGGCAGGCAACCAAGTCGCACATCCGGCGGATGTGGTGCGGCCGAGATCGGTGCAGGACGTGATACGGACTCTGCAGCGCGGGGCGACGGTGAAGTGCGTCGGCGCCGGGCACTCGTTCACATCCATCGCGGTCACCGACGGGGTGCAGATGAGCCTGGACCTGATGCAGGGCATCGAGTCCGTACATCCCTTGCCCGACGGTTGTTCCGCCGTCACCGTCCTCGCGGGCACTCGCCTCCGCGCATTGTCGGCCGCGTTGTGGGATCTGGGTCTGGCGATGACGAACCTCGGCGACATCGACGAACAATCGATCGCCGGTGCACTCTCGACCGGTACTCACGGGACGGGACAGCGCTTCGGTGGCATCTCGACTCAGGTTCTCGCGCTGGAACTGGTGACCGCCGACGGCAGCATCGTGCACTGCTCCCGGGAGACCGAAACCGACGTGTTCGACGCCGCATGCGTCGGGCTCGGCGCTCTCGGAATCATCACGAAGGTGACGTTGCGATGCGAGCCCGCGTACGTGCTGCACGCTGCCGAAGCACCCGCGACGCTCGGTGGAACGCTCGACTCTCAGGCGTGGAACGACGCCGACCACTTCGAGTTCTACTGGTTCCCGCACACCGACCGCGTACTCACCAAAACGAACACGCGCGTGCCCGGTGACGCCACGAGGCCACTCTCTCGCCTGCGGGCGTTCGTCGACGACGACCTGCTCGCCAACCGGGCATTCGAGCTGGTCAACCGCGCCGTGACGCGATTCCCGTCGGCCATTCCGCGCGTCAACGCGTTGTCGTCCCGGGCGCTGTCCGCCCGCGAGTTCACCGATCGCAGCTACCGGGTGTTCGCGTCGACGCGCACCGTCAAATTCCGCGAGATGGAATACGCGGTCCCCGCGGACACGGTGGCGTCGGTGATACGGGAAATCGATCGGTGGCAACGATCGTCGGGATTGGTCGTCGCATTCCCCGTCGAGGTTCGCTTCGCAGCCTCCGACGACATCTGGCTCTCCACCGCCTACGGCCGCGGCACCGCCTACATCGCCGTGCATCAGTACCACCGCCGTGATCATCGCGACTACTTCGATGCCGTCGAAGCCATCGCCCGCAGCGTCGGGGGTCGCCCGCACTGGGGCAAGTTGCACTCGATGCGCGCCGACGATTTCGCCGAGATGTATCCGCGGTTCGAGGACTTCGTCGCGGTGCGCAACAGAATGGACCCGGACCGTATCTTCGGCAACGAGTATCTGCGCACCACCCTCCCTATGTGAGGCGCCTATCTTGGAGTGATGATCGAAAAGCCACTCGCCGGGATCATCGCTGCCGGAGTTGTTCTCGGCGTCGGTGAACTCGTCGCCGTACCGTTCGGGCCGAACGCATCGCCCTTCTTCGCCGTCGGATCGGCCGTCGTCGACAACACCCCCGAAGCCGTACGCGAATGGGCCATCGACACGTTCGGCACAGCCGACAAGACCGCCCTCTTCATCGGAATGGCACTGGTCATCGCTGCTATTGCAGCCGGAGCGGGCATGCTGCGTCGCCCACTCGGCGCCGTGCTCTTCGGTGTCCTGGGCGTGATCGGCGTGCTCGCCGCGGTCACTCGCTCGACCGCGACCCCGCTCACCGCGCTGCCGACGATCCTCGGCGTCGCAGCCGGCATCGTCGTCCTGAACGCCCTCCTCAAAACGAAGGACCCGGTTGCAGGTGGTGTATCCCGGCGCAGCTTTCTCGGACTCGCGCTCGCCGCAGGTGTGGTTGCCGTCGCCGCGGGAACAGCAGGTCGGTTGATCGGCCACGCACGCGATGTCACGGCCAACCGGCTCGGTTTCCGCCTCCCGGTACCGACTCCGCAGACCCCGATTCCCGACGGCGCCGACCTGCGGATCGACGGCTTGGCGTCCTACATCACCCCGAACGAGGACTTCTACCGCATCGACACTGCACTCGTGGTGCCGCAGGTGTCGTCCGAGGACTGGTCACTACGCATCCACGGGATGGTCGACCGTGAAATCGAGATCACGTTCGAGGACCTGATGTCGAGGCAAGCGGTGGAGCGGACGGTCACGCTGACGTGCGTGTCCAACATCGTCGGCGGTGACCTCGTCGGCAATGCGACGTGGATCGGCTACCCGCTGCGAGACTTCCTGGAGGAGGCCGGCATTCACGACGATGCGGACATGGTGCTGTCCTCCAGCCACGACGCCTTCACCGCCGGAACGCCGCTGGACGTGTTGCTCGACGGTAGGGACGCGCTGCTCGCCGTCGGCATGAACGGTCAACCGTTGCCCGTGGAACACGGATACCCGGCTCGTCTCGTCGTCCCGGGGCTGTACGGCTACGTGTCCGCGACCAAGTGGGTGACCGACCTCGAGATCACCCGCTTCGACAAGGCCAGCGCCTACTGGACCGACCGAGGCTGGGGCGAACGTGGACCCATCAAGACCGCATCACGTATCGACACCCCACGCTCGGGTGCCGCGGTCGACGCCGGCACCGTCGTGATCGCCGGAGTCGCCTGGCGCCAACACACCGGAATCTCCGGCGTCGACGTCCAGATCGACGACGGAAACTGGGTCGCCGCAACACTGTCCGAGGAGTACTCGACGGACACCTGGCGCCAGTGGACGTACCAGTGGGACGCGGCACCGGGCGACCACACCATCCGTGCACGAGCCACCGACGCCGACGGCGACATCCAGACCTCGATGACGGCCGACACCGTTCCCGACGGCGCCACCGGCTACCCGAAGGCGTTCGTCACCGTCAGATGAAGGACGCCTTGATCGAATTGTCGTACAGGATCTCTCGTTCGCGCTCGGTGAGACCCACCTGCTCGGTGAGCGCAGCGAAGTTGTCGTCCACATAACCGCCGAAGTACGCCGGATCGTCGGAATTGACGGTAACCACCAGGCCACGCTCGATCATCTGCCGAATCGGATGGTCCTTCAGGTCGGGAATCACCTTGAGCCGAACATTCGACAGTGGGCACACCGTCAACGGAACCTCTTCGTCCACAAGACGATTCACCAACGTATCATCCTCGAGGCACCGCACACCGTGATCGATCCGCTCGACCTTCAGCAGATCCAGAGCCTCCCAGATGTACTCCGCCGGACCTTCCTCGCCCGCGTGCGCGACCACGTGCAAACCCTCGGCCCTGGCCTTGGCGAACACGTCCACGAACAGAGACGGCGGGAACCCCGCCTCCGCGGAATCCAGACCGAGACCGATGATCGGCGCCTTCATCGCCAGCAGATCATCCAGCAGCTTGTTCGCATGCAACACCGGCTTGTCCCGCAGAATCGACGCGATCAACCCACTCGTGACGCCGAACTCCCGCTCGCTCGACGCCGACGCCTCGGCCAACCCCTCGACGACAGCCTCCAACGGAACACCCCGATCCGTGTGCGCCTGCGGATCGAAGAAGATCTCCGCCCGCGTCACACCACCCGCCGCAGCCCGACGAAAGTACGCCCGCGCAAGATCGGCGAAATCCTCCGCCGTCCGCAACACCGACATGTTCGCGTAGTACAGATCCAGGAACGACTGCAGATCCGTGAACTCGTACAGCGCCTCCAACTCACCGATATCGCTGTACGGCAACGCCATACCGTTCCGCTCGGCGAACTCGAAGATCTGCGAAGGCTCCAAGGACCCTTCGATGTGCATGTGCAATTCTGCGAGGGGCAACGTGGTCATTGGAACCAGCTTACTTGCCTGTGTACGTCGCCTTACCCGGGCCGTTCTCGAGAAAACTCGCAACCGCCCCGCGAAGATCATCGGTCTCGAACAACGCCCCCGACACGTCCGACGTCACCTCGTCCGCATGAGCAACACCACCCGAACGCCACGCTGCCACAATCTTTTTGGTGGCAGCGTGAGCCACCGTCGGACCGGCGGCCAACCGCTCCACCAGGGAACGGGCATAGGCGTCGACATCGTCGTGGATGCTGTTGACGACGCCCCAATCCTTCAGGGTTGCCGCGTCGTAGAGATCACCCGTCATCACGAGCTCGCGCGCACGTCCGGAACCGGCGCGCTCGGCGAGACGCTGCGGGCCGCCCATGGACGGCGTGAGCCCGACGACGGTCTCGACCAGTCCGAACTTCGCTCTCGGCGACGCCACGATGATGTCGCAGGCAAGAGAGATCTCGAAGGCCGCGGTGAGAGTCAGGCCGTGCGCGGCATACACGACCGGGCACGGCAACGCCTCGAGCGGATGCGCGATCTGCGCGAAGAGCGTGCGCCACAGATCGGCGCCCTGTTGAGCGGTCAGCCCCTCGAAGACATGCACGTCCACCCCGGCCGAGTTGACCTTGCCCTCGGCGCGCAGCAGGACCGCGCGAGGCGGATCGGCGACGAGGGCGGCGACATCGGCCGCCACGGCGTCGAACATCGCTTGGTCGAACAGGTTGAGGGGGCCGTGGTCGAAGGTCAGCACTGCGACCTCGGCGCCGGCGTCGGTGGTGTACCGGACGAGGGACGTGGGTTGGTCAGCCATGACTGTCAGAGTGCCATACGCTGCCGAAGGCGAAGTTACCGGCGAGTATTGTGCAGACGAGAATTACCGTTACCGGAAGGAACACACATGAAGCGCTCCCTGTTCGAGGACGACCACGACGCGTTCCGCGAATCCGCCCGAGAATTCGTCACCCGCACGATCGCGCCCCGAGAAGAGAAGCTCATCGAGCAGCGCTTCATCGACCGTGACATCTGGCTCGAAGCCGGACGCAACGGCTTCCTCGGCCTCGAAGTACCGGAAGAGTACGGCGGCAGCGGCGCCGACGACTACCGATTCAACGCAGTCCTCGGCGAGGAACTCGCACGATCGAGCGCGGCGGTCGCGTCGTGCTTCGGGATCCACTACGACATCGTCGCGCCGTACCTCGTCAAGCTCACCACCGAGGAACAGAAGAAGCGCTGGCTCCCCGGGTTCTGCAGCGGTGAACTCCTCACCGCCATCGCGATGACGGAACCGTCCGGCGGATCGGACCTCGCCGCATTGAAGACCACCGCCGTCAAGGACGGCGACGACTTCATCATCAACGGTTCCAAGACGTTCATCACCAACGGCAACAGCGCCGACCTCGTCATCGTCGCCACCCGCACGACGCCCGAGAAGAAGGCCAAGGGCATCACGCTCTTCGCCGTCGAGAACGGCACCGAAGGCTTCTCTCGCGGCCGCAAACTCGACAAGGTCGGCCAGCCGGAATCCGACACCGCGGAACTCTTCTTCGAGAACGTCCGCGTGCCGTCGTCGAACATGATCGGCGAATTCGACGGTGGATTCATCCACATGATGCAGCTGCTGCCGCAGGAGCGCATCAGTTGCGCCGTGGCCAACCTCGGGCAGACACGGCCGATCCTGGAGGAAACCATCCAGTACGCCAAGGACCGCAAGGCATTCGGTCAGCCCATCGGATCACTGCAGTGGAACAAATTCCTGCTCGCCGAGCTGGTCACCAAACTCGATGTCGCACAGGCATTCGTGGACAACTGCATCGTCGCGCACGGCAAGGGCGAGCTCACCGCCATCGACGCGGCCAAGGCCAAGTGGTGGACGTCCCAGGTGCAGAACGAAATCCTGGACCACTGCGTGCAGCTGCACGGCGGCTACGGCTTCATGAACGAGTACCGCGCCGCCCGGGCATGGAAGGACGCCCGCGTCAGCAAGATCTGGGCCGGGTCGAACGAAATCATGAAAGAGCTCATCGGCCGCGATCTCGGGCTCTGACCTGTGTGAGTCGAAATGTTCGTGTGAGTGGAAATGTAGGCCCTGGGGCAGGAGCGGAGCCTGCGGAGCGACCCGATGGGACTGTCATTTCCACTCACATAGGCTTGAACGCAGGCCTGGCGTAGAACGAGACCGCCACCATACCGAGCAGCAGCACGATGGCCGGCAGAATCAACGACTGCGCCATGGCTGTGGAGAACCCGTCACGGAGCATTTCCGGTACACGACCGCTGAACTCGTTAGCACCGGCCGCGTCGGAACCCGGAATTTCCACGGCCAATCGAGACTGGATGAGGGCGCCGATACCCGCACTGCCCAGGACCGATCCGATCATTCTCGTCGTGTTGTAGACACCGGCGCCTGCGCCTGCCTGAGACAGCGGGAGATTACGAGTCGCCGTGGCCGCCAACGGCGACCAGATCAACGCGTTCGCCACACCCATCAGCGCAATGGGAATCAGAAGCTTCCAGATTGCCGTGGTCGGCGTCATGAGTACGGCCAATGCGAGCAGCGATATCGCCAGCAACAACAAACCGGTGCCCGCGATGTAGCGGGGATGGGTTCGGTCCACGAGCTTTCCGACGTTCGGCGCCAGAGCCCCCGTCAGCACGGCCATCGGAACGAACAGGATGGCAGAGCGCGTCGGGCTCAGTCCGGTCACACTCTGCGCATAGAACATGAACGGCAACATCATTCCGGCCGTCGCGAAACCCATTGCGGCGATACCGATGTTGGACAGCGAGAAATTACGATCCTTGAACAGCGCCAGTGGAACCAGCGGCTCGTTGCGGTTCTTGGCCTGCCAGTACACGAACACCGCGAAGACCACTGTCCCGGCGGCGATCAACGACCAGACGCGGCCGTCCCAGTCGAACCGCTGCCCCTCCTGGATCCCGAACACGATGGCGAACAACGCCACCGCGCTGAGCACCACACCGAGGATGTCGAACTTGTGCTCGTTGGTCGGCAACACCGGAACGAACCTCAGTGCCAACACGATGGCGACGACCCCCACCGGCACGTTGATGAAGAAGATCCACTCCCACCCGAGCGAATCGACGAGCACGCCGCCGAGAATGGGCCCGACGAGCGTCGCGACCCCGGCCACCGCACCCCACGCACCCATCGCTGTCCCGCGCTTGTCCGCAGGGAAGATTCGCGTGATGACCGCCATGGTCTGCGGGGTGATCATCGCTGCGCCCACACCCTGCACCGCACGAGCCGCGATCAACATCTCGATCGAACCCGACAGACCACACCACACCGACGCCAGGGTGAACACCACAAGGCCCGCGATGTAGAGATTCCGAGGTCCGAACCGATCCCCGAGCCGACCGGTCACCAAAAGCGGTACGGCATAAGCCAACAGGTACGCACTGGTCACCCAGATGACATTGTTGATATCGGTCTGCAAACCGTCGAGAATCGCCGGCTGCGCCACCGCAACAATCGTCGTGTCGACGAGAATCATGAAAAAGCCGAGACACAGCGCCCACAGCGCAGGCCACGGCTTGATCTCGACCGGCGCACTCTGCGTCGTCATCGTCTGTCCCCCGTCGGTTCATCGCCTGAGGTGACCGAACGTGACGTTCGGTCACTTGGAGTGACCGAACGGTTCATTCGGTCCCCGATGACAATGCCACCACAGCGAAGTCGGCACGCAAAGAGGCCGGGCACTCGGAGCGAACTCCGTGTGCCCGGCCTCTTCGGGTACCTGAACTGAAGACAGCGTCAAGCCGTCAGCAATTTCGGGTGGCGATCCTTGAGGGGATCAGATAGCGCGAACGCCCGTTGCCTGAGGACCCTTCTGGCCCTGTCCAACCTCGAACTCCACGCGCTGACCCTCGTCGAGCGTCTTGAAGCCAGATCCCTGGATCTCCGAGTAGTGAACGAACACGTCAGGTCCGCCACCATCCTGCTCGATGAAGCCGAAGCCCTTTTCGCCGTTGAACCACTTAACACTGCCCTGCGTCATACCGTAAACCTTCTGTAAGCGAGCTAGCCCTTCACGTCGAAGCACTAATCTCACTGGCGATACTGCCATTGATCACGCGATTGCGAAACAGCGGGGCAGAAAAAGTCCAATAGCTTGATTTTCCCGAGCACCCGATAGCCTCGATTCGGTGGATTCACATCATCACGACATCATCCGCCTCGCGTGGTCCAGGCACTTCGACCTCGGCGATTCCGCGTTTCGGCCCGGTGTTCGCCACGTGCACTCCGACGAGAATGCGACCTCCGTCACATTTGTTCGTCTCGGTGACTCCAGCGCACTGATCGGGCCCGCGTCGGCACTGACCGCGGCGGCGACGATGTCCGACGACGAGCTGACCGGCGGACGCCTGAGGGAACTCGCTTCCGGTCGCACATCCGGCCCGATCGTGTTGTCGTACGCCGACGATGCCGGCACCACCATCGACCGCCACGATCCACTGATCTCGCACGAACGCGCACACGTCGACAGTCTCGAATCCGCCTGTGCGCCCGACGACGTGATCGCTGCCGACCTCGTGCACAAGCAGTCGTGGTTCACCCTTCTCGGCGACGACGCACCTGTGGACGCAGCCGCACCGCTCGCGAGTGCGGGCTACGCGGAATGGCAAGGACTTCTCGGCGACGTCGGGGTGCTCACCGCCCCTGATGCCCGACGCCAGGGCAACGGCCAGGTCGTGTCGCGCCTCGCCACCAACGAAGCGTTCGACGAAGGAATGATCCCGCAGTGGCGGTGCCACGCCGACAACGTCGTTGCCCGACGGCTCGGCGCGAGACTGGGTTTCGAAGAGTGGGGTGTGCTGGTGTCGATCGAAGTAGGTTGAAGGTATGAGTTATGTGGAGAACGGCAAGGAATTCACCCGCGACACCAACTACATCGAAACCCGCATCACCGCGGACGGCCGCGACGGGTATCCGGTCGAGCCGGGCAGATATCGACTGGTCGCCGCCCGCGCGTGCCCGTGGGCTCACCGCTCGATCATCGTCCGTCGTCTTCTCGGCCTCGAAGACGTGCTGTCGCTCGGCATTCCAGGTCCGACGCACGATCCACGCAGTTGGAACTTCGACGAGGAACCCGGGGGCGTCGACCCGGTCCTGAACATCCCCCGGCTGCAGGACGCCTACTTCGCACGGTTCCCCGAGTACCCGCGCGGCATCACCGTGCCGGCGATCGTCGAGATCGCCACAGGACAGGTCGTCACCAACAACTTCCCGCAGATCACCCTCGACCTCGAGACCGAGTGGACGCAGTACCACCGCGACGGCGCCCCCGACCTGTACCCGCAAGCGCTTCGATCCGAGATCGACGAAGTCTCCAAGCGCGTGTTCACCGAGGTCAACAACGGCGTCTACCGCTGCGGATTCGCCGGGTCACAGGAGGCGTACAACGATGCGTACGACAGGCTGTTCACTGCACTGGATTGGTTGACCGGGCGGCTGAGCGAGCAGCGCTACCTCGTCGGAGACACCATCACCGAGGCCGACGTCCGCCTGTTCACCACACTCGTGCGGTTCGACGCCGTCTATCACGGCCACTTCAAATGCAACCGCAGCAAGCTCACGGAGATCCCGGTGCTCTGGAACTACGCCCGGGACCTGTTCCAGACGCCGGGCTTCGGAGACACCGTCGACTTCGACCACATCAAGAGGCACTACTACGTGGTGCACACCGACATCAATCCCACGTCGATCGTGCCCAAAGGACCGGATCTGCACGGCTGGCTCGAACCGCACGGCCGTGAATCACTCGGTGGACGTCCCTTCGGGGACGGAACCCCGCCTCCCCCGCCTCGCACCGAGGAGCTCGTTCCCGCCGATCACTGGGTTCCGGCGTAGGTTCCGAAACTCCACAGCACACCCTCGGGGTCGCGGCACGTGAAGCCGCGGCTTCCGTAGTCCTCCTCCCGAAGCCCCTGGACGACGACGCCACCTGCCGCCACGACGCGATCGTGAATCTCGTCGGGGTGGTCGGTGACGACATAGGCAGAGCCCACTCCAGCAGGTAGATCGGATATCGCGCTGTCCGGTCGGGCCTGGAGTGGAGTCTGCGGAACGACCCGACTTGCACTGCCGAGCATCACGCCGCCGCCTTCGGGCCAGCGGAGTTCGGCGTGTTCGACGACGTCGCCGTCGCCGTACACGGCGGCCTCGGCGAACCCGAGGACGTCGACGAGGAACGTGATTGCCGCGCGGGCGTCCCGGTAGCGGAAACAAGGCCAGACTGTCGTGGATGTCATGGCCACAGCATGCTCGGATCAGACGTCGTCATCTTGTACGAATGCGAACTTCTCTTCCCGACGCCACCGCGACGGCGCCATCCCGGCGAACTCGCGCCACTCCCGCGCCATGTGTGCCTGGTCGTAGTACCCGCACTGTGCGGCGATGTCGGCGAGGGGAGGAATCGTCTCGCGTCGCAGAAGTCGATGAGATGCATCGAAACGCGCGATCCGCGCCGCGTCCTTCGGCCCGACGCCGAACTCCGCCGTGAACCGGTTGATCAGGTGCCGTCGACTCCACCCGATTTCCCGCGCCACATCCCCGACGCGTGCCGATCCACCGTTCTCCACCAGCAGACGCCAGGCTTCGGTCAACGTCGGATCGATCGCGCTCGCCACCAACGCACGGCCGAGGATCTCGTCGAGCACATCGAAGCGTCGATCCCAGTCCGACTCGGCGGACACACGCTCGACCATCTCGGCGGCCTGGGGCAGCACCTCCGGCAGATCGACCATCCATTCCCCCAAAGCCGACGTCGGCACTCCGAACAGCGCGCGCGACCCCGCAGGCGTCAACGACAACTGGATCCCGTGTTGATTGCCGTCGTGCGCAATCGTCACGGGCTCGGCCGAGATGCCACTGGCCAACGTCTCGAACGCACAGGACCCCTGCCGCGGAGAATCCGCGATCTCGAGCTTCGACTCGATCGACACGATGACCGTCAACGCCGGACTCGGCATGCCCACATGCTCGCCCGGCTCGAAACCGGCAAGCCGATATCCGTCGTACGACGAGACGTACGGCCGAAGCCGGCCGGCAGGACGCCGTCGCGCACCATCGGAAACACAGCCCATTCACGCAGGGTAGAACCGTGAGCGAACGGGTAGCAATGGGACGGGGCCGGAAAACCGGTACGACGAGCAGATCGGGAGCGCCGGTGGCGAAGAAGAGCAACGACCAGGTCGACACCATCAAGGAAGGCGGGCGTCTCGAGAAATCGCTCGTCAAGATCCTCGACAACGCATCGCGCCTGCAGGGGCCCGCCGTCGAGAAGTACGTCGCACACATGCGTCGGGCACACCCGGACGACACGCCTGCACAGCTGATCGAGCGTCTGGAGAACCGCTTCCTCCTCGCCGTCACCGGCAGTGGCAGCGCCGTCGGCGGAGCGGCCGCGGTACCGGGCGTCGGCACCGTCGCGTCGATCGCCGCCGTGGGCGCCGAGACCGCATTCTTCATCGAATCGTCCGCGCTGCTGACATTGTCGGTCGCATCGGTGCACGGCATTCCGGTGCACGATCACCAACAACGACGCGCGCTGGTCCTGTCGGTGGCGCTGGGTGAATCCGGCATGCAGATCGTCCAGAAGACCGTCGGCAGCTCCGCGAAGAACTGGGGCCCGCTCGTCACATCGCGAATTCCCGGTGGCGCGATGACGAACATGAACAAGTCCCTCGTCAAGAAATTCGTCCAGAAGTACCTGGCCAAGCGCAGTGCACTGCTGTTCGGCAAACTTCTGCCCGCAGGAATCGGCGCCGTGATCGGCGGCGCAGGAAACCGCGTCATCGGCAAGGGCGTCATCCGCAACGCCCGCGAAGCCTTCGGACCGGCACCGAAGATGTGGCCCGAAGGCGCCGTCATCGACGCGGACCCGATCGACGGAATTCTCGAGCAGTGACTCGGCGTTGGGACACCATATGACCACCGACACACCTGAGCAGCGCACACCCGATCTGGGCACACCCGATTTGGGCACACTCGGAATCTGGCGGCACTACTCCGGCATCCCGCCGGAACTGGCCCGCCTCATCGAATCCAGCGGCTACGGCACGATCTGGCTCGGTGGCTCGCCGCCGGCAGACCTGACCTCGGCCGAGGAGATCCTCGACGCCACCGAGTCCATCGTCGTTGCCACCGGCATCGTCAACATCTGGTCCGCCGCCGCGCCCGACGTGGCCGAGTCCTACCACCGCATCGAGAAGAAGCATCCCGGTCGATTCCTCCTCGGCATCGGTGCCGGGCACCCCGAAGCGACGCAGGAGTACCAGAAGCCGTACGACGCACTGGTGAACTATCTCGACGCCCTCGACGACGGCGGCGTCCCCGAGTCCCGACGCGTACTCGCCGCCCTCGGTCCGAAGGTGCTGAAACTGTCGGCCGATCGAAGCGCAGGCGCTCACCCGTACCTGACGACGCCCGAGCACACCGCCGAAGCCCGCGAGATCCTCGGCCCGGACAAAATCCTCGCGCCCGAACACAAGGCAGTGCTCGAATCCGATGCGGAGAAGGCTCGGGAGATCGGGCGGCCGCCCGTCAACAATCCCTACCTGCACCTGGTGAACTACGTGAACAACCTGAAGCGTCTCGGGTACTCCGCGGACGAGATCGGCGACGGCGGCAGCGATCGTCTCATCGACGCCTTGGTCGCACACGGAGACGCGGACGCCATCGCCTCCCGGCTCCGTCAGCACCTCGACGCGGGCGCCTCGCACGTCACGCTGCACTCGCTACCCGACGACGGCGACCCGTCGGTGATCTACCGGGAAGTGGCCGCGGCATTTCTGTGAAGCACGTGCTCCCCTGACCGACGTGTGAACCCGTAACCTCGTACCGGGCCGGATCTTCCGGCCCGGTACTTCACGTCGGCCCGGGGGACACGCACACATGACGTACGGCTTCGGCAACGCACTGGAAGCGCACGGACTGACCAAGAACTTCGGTACCGTCCGCGCGGTGTCGGATCTGTCCTTCGCCGTGCCCCGCGGCTCCATCACCGGCTTTCTCGGCCCCAACGGATCCGGCAAGACCACCACCCTTCGATTACTGCTCGGTCTCGCGAAACCCACCACAGGAATCGGACTCGTCACCGGTGTCCCGTTCTCCGAACTCGTCGACCCGGCCCGTACCGTCGGCGCGGTACTCGACTCGCGCAGCCTGCATCCCAAGCGCACTGCCATCGGTCACCTCGGCATCTTCGCGTCGGCGATCGGTGTCCCCGACTCACGTGCCGCGGACGTCCTCCACCTCGTCGGACTCAGCGACACCGCCAAACGCCAGGTCGGCGGCTTCTCCCTGGGAATGCGGCAACGACTGGCCCTCGCCACCGCGCTGCTCGGCGACCCCGAGATCCTCGTACTCGACGAACCGGCCAACGGACTCGACCCCGAAGGCATCGCCTGGCTCCGCGACTTCCTGAAGTCCTACGCGGCCGGCGGCAGGACCGTGCTGATCTCCAGCCATCTCCTGCGCGAGGTCGAGGCCACCGTCGACAACCTCGTCATCGTCAGTGCAGGGTCGCTCGTCTACCAGGGCAGCATCGAACAACTGCGCTCCTCACGACCCAACCGGATCCTCGTCGCGGTATCCGATCCCGCAACCCTCGCCCTCGCCCTCGCGTCGAACGGCATCACCAACACACAACTCCTTCCCGACGGCCGTCTCGGAGTCGCCGGCGCCGACGCGGACACCGTGCGCCGCATCGCCGTGGCAGCCGAGGTCACGGTCTTCGGAACCAGCAGCGAACACGTCGACCTCGAGCAGGTCTTTCTCTCCATGACGGCCGGGCAGTACGCGGCAGCACCGAGCCACCCACCACAGCACGCGGGTTACCCGCCACCCGGCTACGGACAACCGCCACCCGGCTACGGACAACCGCAGCCCGGCTACTGGCCGCCCGCTGCACAACCGTCTCCGTGGGAAGGTGACCGACGATGAGCACTGTCCTCACCTCGGAAATTCGCAAGGTCACCACCCTGAAGTTCTGGTGGGCCCTGGCACTACCGCCGGTGTTCGTCGGCATCGGCGCCACCGCCATCTCCTCGGCGGTCGGCAAGGGCATGAGCGACATCACCGGCAGCGAGATGAACGAAGTGGTCCTCGCCGGGCTCTTCGTCGCCCTCGGTGCGGCAACACTGTTCGGATCCGTGTTCTCGGCGATCAACGCCGGAACGGAGTTTCGCCACGACACGATCACGACGTCGTTCCTGTCCGCGCGTGGGCGCGATCGGGTCATCGGCGCCAAAGTGCTCGTGACGGCACTCTTCGCGTTGGGATACGGGCTGGTGGTCTCCATCCTGACCATTCTGTGCATGCTCGCGTTCACCGCCGGAGACTTCACACTGAACGGCGACGTCTTCGGCTACATCGCAGCAGGACTGTTCGTCGTCGTGATGTGGTCGCTCATCGGATCCGGTCTCGGGCTGCTGTTCGGTTCACCCACCTGGCCGTCGATCGCCATCGTCGCCTGGTTCCCCGTCGGTGAACTGGTTGTCCTCGGCATTCTCTCCGGCCTCGGCCTCGTCGGGTTCTGGCAGATCGCACCCGGATCTCTGACGCTGTCCACCGTCGTCGCGTGGAACCTCGACGACGGCAACGGCTTGGCAGAGTGGCCGTGGGCGCCCATCGGCCTGGCGCTGTGGGCCGCACTGATCGTCGTTGCCGGGTGGCTGCGGACCCGGGAGCGTGACATCAGCTGATCGCCTGTCGGAGGTGCGGACTACCGTTCGCTATCGATGAGTGAATCCTGGATACGTCGGCTCGTAGCGCAGTGCTGGGTGCACCGACGCACCGCCGTGGGCGCGTTGGCCGTCACGATGATCGCCGCCGTCATCGACATCTCGTTTCCGTTGCTGACACGGATCGCCATCGACGACGCCTCTGCCGGTGCGGGCGAGACCATCATGTGGGTCGCCCTCGCGATCGGCGGCCTGGCCGTGGTCCGGTTCGGATGCCAGTTCGGCCGACGACTCCTCGCCGGTCGCCTTTCGGTCGACGTACAACACGACCTGCGCCTCGGCCTGCTCTCCTCCCTGCAACGCCTCGACGGCCGCAAACAGGACGAAATCCGCACCGGCCAAGTGGTGTCCCGGTCCATCACCGACCTACAGCTGGTGCAGGGCCTCCTCGCCATGGTTCCGCTGTCCGCGGGCGCGCTCCTGCAATTCGTCCTCGCACTCGTGGTGATGGCGTACCTGTCCCCGCTCCTCACCGTCGTCGCGCTGGCGATCGTCCCCGCCGTCACGTTGGTCGTGTACAAAGTCCGACCGAAGCAGTTCGCCGCCACCTGGTCGGCCCAACAACGCGCCGCCGACCTGGCCCAACACGTCGAGGAAACCGTCACCGGTGTCCGCGTCGTCAAAGGCTTCGGACAGGAAGGACGCGCCGTCGATCGGCTGGAGAACCTGTCCCGCACCCTGTTCGCCGAGCGGATGAGATCAGCGAAGATCAACGCCCGGCTCGCCCCTTCCATGGCCGCAATCCCCCAACTCGGCCTCGTCGGCGTCATCGCGCTCGGCGGCTACCTCGCACTGCACGGCCACATCACCGTCGGCACGTTCCTGGCCTTCGCCACCTACGTCGCGACCCTGTCCGCAGTCACCCGCACTCTGTCCTCCGTCGTCATCCTCGCGCAGCTCTCTCGCGCCGCAGTCGAGCGTGTCTACGACGTCATCGACACCGACCCATCCGTACCCGAGCCGCCGCACCCCATCGCCCTCCCCGACGGCCCCCTCGGTATCGACCTATCCGCCGTCACCTTCGGTTTCGAGCCCGAACGCGACGTACTCCGATCCTTCGATCTCGCCGTCGCACCAGGTGAGAGCGTCGCCGTCGTCGGGCACGCAGGGTCGGGCAAGACAGCACTGTCGTTGCTTCTGCCACGCTTCTACAGTCCGCGCTCGGGCTCCGTCGCCCTCACCTCGACCGGCGATTGCGCCGCGCGAATCGACGTGGCCGACGTCAGCGCCGAGCACCTCCGCGAAGCAGTCGGCCTCGTGTTCGACGAGCCGTTCCTGTTCTCCGACACCATCGCAGCCAACATCGCCCTCGGCCGTCCCGACGCCACCGCCGAGGAAATACACGACGCCGCCGTACTCGCCGAAGCAGCCGACTTCATCTCCGAACTCCCCGACGGCTACGACTCCGTGGTCGGCGAACGCGGCCTCACCCTGTCCGGCGGCCAACGACAACGCATAGCGCTGGCCCGGGCTCTGCTCACCGACCCGCGAGTTCTCGTCCTCGACGACGCAACCTCCGCTGTCGACGCGACAACCGAGGCCAAGATCTTCGACGCACTCCGGCGTCGACAACGGCGCACCACCATCGTCCTCGCGCACCGCCGATCCACGCTGACCCTCGCCGACCGAGTCGCCGTACTCGACGACGGCCGAGTCATCGACATCGGAACCGTCGACCAACTCGACGCGCGATGTCCACTGTTCCGCGAACTGCTCTCCAACGACCAGAAAGCCGACGACGGCGCTACCGACGCTTCCGCGTCTGCGAACCCGCACCGCAACGAGCTGTGGCCCGACACCGAGCCTGCACTTGCGGGCACGGCGGCTACGACGTCCGGCACACCACAGAGCGCGGGCAGACCCACCGGCGGCGGAGGCGGCGGTCAGATCGCCGGGGCCCTCGGAAGTGTCGCGGCCACCCCCGAGCTCAGGGACGCCGTCGACGCCCTTCCCCCAGCTACCGAAATGCCGCCCACGCCCAGCGACGTACGCGCCCCGGACACCGACTTCCGGCTGTCACGGCTCCTCACGCCGGTACGCACACTCCTCGTAGCCGTCGTCGTCCTGCTCGCGCTCGACTCCCTCGCGTCGATCGCGTTTCCATCCATCGTTCGTTTCGCCGTCGACGACGGAGTCTCCCGCGCCGACACGGGCGCCCTCTGGACAGCCACCGCGACAGGCGTGTTCCTCGCGGTCGCCGGGTGGTTCGTCATCGCAGCCACCACGGTCATCACCGCCAGAGCAGGCGAACGCGTGCTGTTCGGGTTACGGGTCAAGAGCTACGCGCACATCCAGCGCCTCGGACTCGACTACTACGAGCGGGAACTGTCCGGCCGCATCATGACCAGAATGACGACGGACGTCGACGCACTGTCCACCTTCATCCAGACCGGGGCGTCCACGGCAGTCGTCAGCCTCGTGACCGTCGTCGGCATCGCCACGGCCCTGCTGATCACCGACCTGCCTCTCGGACTCGTCGCGCTGGCAGTCGTACCTCCTCTCATCATCGCGACCGTCGTGTTCAAGCGGATCTCCTCCGCCGCGTACACCGAGTCCAGGGAAAGAATCTCCGCGGTCAACGCCGACTTCCAGGAGAACATCGCCGGACTGCGCTCCGCACAGGCCTACCGCCGAGAACAGTTCGCCGCCGACAGGTTCGCCGAGCGAGCCGACCTGTATCGCGCAAGCCGGATGCGTTCTCAGCGCGCGATCTCGGTGTACTTCCCCTTCATCACGTTCCTGTCCGACGCCGCACTCGCGCTCGTCGTGTTCGTCGGTGCTCACCAGGTCGCCTCCGGGTCGACCTCCGCCGGAACCCTCGTCGCGTTCGTGCTCTACCTCGGCCTGCTGTTCGGGCCCATCCAGCAACTGTCCCAAGTGTTCGACGGCTACCAGCAAGCCAGCGTCGGGGTACGGAGAATCGGCGACCTCCTGCGCACCCCCAGTTCCATCGAAGCAGCGACGACCGGAGCTGCCACACGCATTCCCGACGGCCGACTCAGAACCGACATCGCCTTCGACGAAGTCGGCTTCCGCTATGCCGGGGCAGACACCGAAGCACTCAGTGAGGTCAATCTCACAATCCCCCGTGGAGCAACCGTCGCCCTCGTCGGAGAGACCGGCGCGGGCAAGTCCACCATCGTCAAACTCCTCGCCCGGTTCTACGACCCGACTTCCGGATCGGTACGCGTCGGCGGCACCGATCTCCGCGACTATTCACTCGCCGAATACCGCGGCAGGCTCGGCGTCGTCCCGCAGGAAGCGCACCTCTTCACCGGCGACGTCGCGTCGAACATCGCCTTCGGCAAACCCGACGCAACGCGCGAGGAGATCGAAGCAGCGGCCCGCGCCGTCGGCGCACTGGAGGCCATCGCCGCACTTCGAGGCGGTATGCGCCAACCCGTCGGCGAACGTGGTCAAGGCCTGTCCGCCGGGCAGAGGCAGCTGATCGCGCTGGCCCGAGCCGAGCTGGTGGACCCCGACCTGATGCTCCTCGACGAGGCGACCGCGACACTCGATCCCGCGACCGAACGCACGGTCCTCGACGCCAGCACGCGGGTGCTGCGTGCACGAACGTCCGTCGTCGTCGCGCACCGATTGGCGACGGCGGCACGCGCCGACATGATCGTCGTGGTCGACCACGGTCGGATCGTCGAGACCGGGACTCACGACGATCTGAGATCCCGCGGCGGGTATTACGCACGCTTGTGGGATGCGGCCGAAACGCGCGGCGGGAATAATTCGATAAGCACAGGAGTCGTCAGCAACGAGGTTGACAGTTACTCGTGAGTACATACCACAGCCACGTCCCGGACGTCCGCGCTCCCCGGATGAGGTCTACCCTGGATGTGTACGCGCGTGTGATCGGGAACGAAGAGAAGAAGCGAGGCGAACTACTGCCGTGAGCAGCAGCTCCACTACCCAATTCGGACAAAATCAATGGCTGGTCGACGAGATGTACCAGCGATTCAAGGACGACCCGTCATCGGTCGACGCAAGCTGGCACGAATTCCTCACCGACTACGACCCGGACGCGCCGGCAGGTGACGAGGCCGCGCCGGTTCCGAACGGAAGTGCAGGAAGCGGCTCGGCGAGCTCCGGAAAGTCGACGAGCTCCAGCAGCTCCAACGGCACGAGCTCCAACGGCAACGGTGCGCCCACGAAGTCCGAGGCCCCGGCAGCGAAGGCTGCACCCAAGGCCCCGGCAGCCAAGGCCGACGCCCCGAAATCCGCAACGCCGAAGGCAGCTGCCGAGAAGCCTGCGCCCACCGCGAAGCCCGCGACCTCCAAGGCGGCAGGTGCGGCACCGTCCGCTCCCGCAGCCAAGCCCGCTGCAGCCGCCCCCGCGGCCGAGGCATCGTCCAAGGTCCTCCGCGGCGCCGCTGCTGCCGTCGCGAAGAACATGTCGGCCTCACTGCAGATCCCCACGGCGACCAGCGTCCGCGCTATCCCGGCCAAGCTCATGGTCGACAACCGCCTCGTGATCAACAACCACCTCGCACGCACGCGGGGCGGAAAGATCTCGTTCACGCACCTCCTCGGCTACGCCATCGTGCAGGCCGTCAAGGCGTTCCCCAATATGAACCGGCACTTCGCCGAGGTCGACGGCAAGCCCAACGCAGTCACCCCGGCGTCGACCAACCTCGGCCTCGCGATCGACCTGCCCGGCAAGGACGGAAACCGCTCCCTCGTCGTCGCTGCCATCAAGAACACGAACGAGCACTCGTTCACGCAGTTCTACAACGCCTACGAGGACATCGTCCGGCGTGCCCGTGACGGCAAGCTCACCGGCGACGACTTCCAGGGCGTCACGATCTCGCTGACCAACCCCGGCGGCATCGGAACCGTGCACTCCGTTCCTCGCCTGATGAACGGCCAGGGCGCCATCATCGGCGCAGGAGCCATGGAGTACCCCGCCGAGTTCCAGGGCTCGTCCGACGAGCGCCTCGCGGAACTGGGCGTCGGCAAGCTCATGACGCTGACCTCGACGTACGACCACCGCATCATCCAGGGTGCAGAGTCCGGCGACTTCCTCCGCACGATCCACAACCTGCTGATCAGCGACGAGTTCTACGACGAGATCTTCCATTCGCTGAAGATCCCGTACGAGCCCATCCGCTGGCGCAAGGATCTGCCCGAGGGCACCGTCGACAAGAACACCCGCGTTCTCGAGCTCATCGCGGCGTACCGGAACCGCGGTCACCTGATGGCCGACACGGATCCGTTGCAGTTCACCAAGGACAAGTTCCGGATGCACCCGGACCTCGACGTGATCAGCCACGACCTGACGCTGTGGGACCTCGACCGTGAATTCAAGGTCGGCGGATTCCACGGCAAGGACAAGATGAAGCTGCGGGACGTGCTGAGCGTTCTGCGCGACTCCTACTGCCGCCACGTCGGCGTCGAGTACACCCACATCCTCGAGACCGACCAGGTTGCCTGGCTGCAGGAGCGCGTCGAGGCCACTCATGTCAAACCGACTGTGGCACAGCAGAAGTACATCCTGAGCAAGCTCAATGCCGCCGAGGCATTCGAGACCTTCCTGCAGACCAAGTACGTCGGCCAGAAGCGATTCTCGCTCGAAGGCGCCGAGTCCGTCATCCCGATGATGGACGCCGTCATCGACCAGAGCGCCGAGCACGCCCTCGACGAGGTCGTCATCGGTATGCCGCACCGCGGTCGACTGAACGTGCTGGCCAACATCGTCGGCAAGCCGTACTCGAAGATCTTCACCGAGTTCGAGGGCAACATGAACCCGGCAGCCGCACACGGCTCCGGCGACGTGAAGTACCACCTCGGCGCCGAAGGCACCTACATCCAGATGTTCGGCGAGAACGACATCGCCGTGTCGCTGACCGCGAACCCGTCGCACCTCGAGGCCGTCGACCCGGTCCTCGAAGGCCTCGTTCGCGCCAAGCAGGACCTTCTGGACAAGGGACCGGGCGAAGGCGGCTTCTCGGTTCTGCCGCTCATGCTCCACGGCGACGCGGCCTTCGCGGGCCAGGGCGTCGTGGCCGAGACGCTGAACCTCGCACAGCTGCGCGGCTACCGCACCGGCGGCACCGTGCACATCGTCGTCAACAACCAGGTCGGCTTCACCACCGCACCCGAGCACTCCCGTTCCTCGGAGTACTGCACCGACGTGGCGAAGATGATCGGCGCGCCGATCTTCCACGTCAACGGCGACGACCCCGAGGCATGCGTCCGCGTTGCACAGCTCGCCGTCGACTTCCGCGAGAAGTTCAACAAGGACGTCGTCATCGACATGATCTGCTACCGCAGGCGTGGCCACAACGAGGGCGACGACCCGTCGATGACGCAGCCGGCGATGTACGACGTCATCGACACCAAGCGCAGCGTCCGCAAGAGCTACACCGAATCCCTCATCGGCCGCGGCGACATCTCCCTCAAAGAGGCAGAGGACGCGCTCCGCGACTACCAGGGACAGCTCGAGCGGGTGTTCAACGAGGTTCGCGAACTCGAGAAGTACAACCCCGAGCCCAGCGAATCGGTCGAACTCGACCAGCAGTTGCCGGCCAAGCTCACCACGGCCGTCGACAAGTCCATCCTGCACCGCATCGGCGATGCGTTCCTCGAGGTCCCCGAAGGCTTCAACGTGCACCCGCGCGTCAAGCCCGTGCTCGAGAAGCGTCGCGAGATGGCCTACGAAGGCAAGGTCGACTGGGCGTTCGGCGAGCTGCTCGCCCTCGGATCGCTCGTGGACGAAGGACGCAACGTCCGTTTCTCCGGCCAGGACACTCGCCGCGGAACGTTCACCCAGCGTCACTCGGTCATCATCGACCGCAAGACCGGCGCCGAGTACACCCCGCTGCACAACATCGGCAGCGAGAATCCCGGCAAGTTCATGGTCTACGACTCCGCGCTCAGCGAGTTCGCGGCCGTCGGCTTCGAGTACGGCTACTCCGTCGGCAACCCGGACGCACTCGTCCTGTGGGAAGCGCAGTTCGGTGACTTCGTCAACGGCGCGCAGTCCATCATCGACGAGTTCATCAGCTCCGGTGAAGCCAAGTGGGGACAGCTGTCCGACGTCGTGCTGCTCCTCCCGCACGGCCACGAAGGCCAGGGCCCGGACCATACGTCCGGCCGCATCGAGCGGTTCCTGACGCTGTGCGCCGAAGGATCGATGACCGTCTCGGTTCCGTCGACGCCTGCCAACTACTTCCACCTGCTGCGTCGCCACGCACGCGATGGAATCCGGCGTCCGCTCATCGTCTTCACCCCGAAGTCGATGCTGCGCAACAAGGCCGCTGTGTCCAACATCGAGGACTTCACCGACGGCAAGTTCCACTC
This sequence comes from Rhodococcus sp. 14-2470-1a, assembly GCF_002259425.1. Lineage (NCBI taxonomy): Bacteria > Bacillati > Actinomycetota > Actinomycetes > Mycobacteriales > Nocardiaceae > Rhodococcus > Rhodococcus sp. 14-2470-1a. The sequence continues at coordinate 190,802 of NZ_NPFZ01000016.1, read as the reverse complement.
GGTGTTCGACGAGCCGACCTACGAAACCGGAACCGGTGACCGTAGCAAGGTCAAGCGCGTCCTGATGGTCAGCGGCAAGCTCTACTACGAGCTGTTGGCACGCAAGCAGAAGGACAACCGCGACGACGTCGCCATCGTCCGCATCGAGCAGCTCTACCCGGTCCCGACCCGTCGGATCACCGAGGCCATCAAGAGCTACCCGAACGCAACGGAATTCCGTTGGGTCCAGGAAGAGCCTGCGAACCAGGGTGCATGGCCGTTCTTCGGCCTCGCATTCCCCGAGCTCATGCCCGACGTGCTCAGCAACATCAAGCGCGTCTCCCGCCGTGCAATGTCCGCACCGTCCTCGGGTTCGAGCAAGGTCCACGCCGTGGAGCAGCTCGAAATCATCGACGAAGCCTTCTCGGGCGTCGGCGAGGGATAGCCGACCCGCACCAGTTCGGAGCGAATGCGCCGTTCGGTCACCTCGAGTGACCGAACGGCGCATTCGTTTTTTCGGCCGCCAGTTTCGGCATCGGCATCGGTGTCACGTGACATTCATCGTACGGCTGCCATGGCGCATTCATGCCGAACAGAGGGAAGGTCTACTCAGCCCCGGTGCCGAGGAGGCTGGCGATCATGCTGGGCGCCAGGGCGACGGCGGGCAGTGCGCCGACGTTCAGTTCGATGAGTTCGTCTCGGCTGATGCGGGGGTCGCGGAGCCACGAGATGGTGGCTTCCTCGACGAAGGCGATCCATCCACGCACGGCGAGTTCGGTGGTGGGGTTGGCCTCGACGTGCAGTTTGTAGAGGTTGGCGATGGTGCGCTCGGCCATGGTGGTTCTGGTCTGCTCGAAGACGTCGCGCATGTCCGGGTCGCCGGTGGCGGAGCCGCGGAGTAGAGAGATGAAGGTTTCGCGGTTCTCGGTCACGTAGTCGACGTAGTTGGCGATGGAGTCGCGCAGGATCTGGTACGGGTCGAGGGTCATGTCCGGGGCGGTGCGCTCGAGCATGGTCTTGCTTGCTTCTCGCACGATGGCGAGGTGGAAGTCCTGCTTCGACGAGAAGTAGTGGAAGAGCAGGCCGCGGGACACTCCGGCCTGGTCGGCGATGTCCTCGACCGATACCTGTTCCAGCGGTCGGTCCGCGAGCATCTCCGTTCCCAGTTCGATCAGCTGGGCACGACGCTCCTGTGGACTCATACGCGTTCGCTTGGCAGCCGGGGTGTTCACACTGGACATGCAACCAGCTTACTGAATAGCAGTCAATAACTATTGACTCACACTCAATAAGCTCCTACTCTCTGTTTCATGAGTCTTTCCGTAACAGATAACTCGGAGCGCGTGACTGCCCCGCGCACGGTCGACACCCTCATCATCGGCAGCGGATTCGCAGGCCTCGGTGCAGCGATCAAGCTGTCCCAGAAGGGCAAGCACAATTTCCTCGTGCTCGAACGCGGCAGCGACGTCGGCGGCACCTGGCGCGACAACACCTACCCGGGTGCAGCCTGCGACGTGCCGTCGCACCTGTACTCGTACTCGTTCGCGCTGAACCCGGACTGGACCCGCTCCTTCTCCACTCAGCCCGAGATCCAGAAGTACATCTCGTCTGTAGCGCGGAAGTACAACGTGCTGGACAAGCACGTGTTCAACTCCGACGTCACCTCCGTGACCTGGAACGAGAGCACTCACCGCTGGGACGTCGTCGCGAGCACCGGCGAGTACACCGCAAAGGTGGTCGTGACGGCCGTCGGCGCCCTGTGCGAGCCGAACCTGCCGCCCATCGCAGGCATCGAGAGCTTCGAAGGCGACGTCTTCCACTCCGCACAGTGGAACCACGACGTCTCATTGGAAGGAAAGCGTGTCGCCGTCATCGGCACCGGTGCGTCGGCCATCCAGATCGTGCCCGCGATCGCCGGCAAGGTGAAGCACCTCGACGTGTACCAACGCACCGCGCCGTGGATCCTTCCCCGGTTCGACCGCGAGTACACCGCACTCGAGAAGTTCGCCTTCAAGCGCATCCCCGGATTCCAGCGACTGTCCCGCACCGGCATCTACGCGGCACGCGAGACGCAGGTCGTCGGTCTCGCGAAGAAGCCCGCGCTGATGCGCATCTTCGAGCTCATCGCCAAGCAGCAGATCAACAAGGGCATCAAGGACAAGGCGCTCCGCAAGAAGGTCACGCCGAACTTCCGAATCGGCTGCAAGCGCATGCTCATCTCCAACGCCTACTACCCCGCGCTGGACCGCCCGAACGTCGACCTCGTCACCGACGGCATCGCCGAGGTCAAGGCGCACTCGATCGTCTCCGCGGACGGCACGGAGCGCGAGATCGACGCACTCGTCGTGGCAACGGGATTCCATGTCACGGATTCGCCCGCCTACCAGGGGATCTACGGCAAGGGCGGCAAGACCCTCGCGCAGACCTTCGACGAGGAAGGCCAGCAAGGCTACAAGGGGGCCGCTGTCGCGAACTTCCCCAACATGTTCTTCCTCGTCGGGCCCAACACAGGTCTCGGCCACACCTCGATGGTCTTCATGATCGAGTCGCAGCTCAACTACGTCGTCGACGCCCTGGACACCATCGAGAAGCACGACATCGGTGTCATCGAGGTCCGCAAGGACATCCAGGACGACTACAACGCCGACCTGCAGGACCGTATGGCGGACAGCGTCTGGATGAACGGCGGCTGCGCCAGCTGGTACCTCGACAAGCACGGGAACAACACGACGCTGTGGCCGGACTTCACCTTCCGCTTCCGCGCCATCACCCGTAAGTTCGATCTGGCGGCCTACCGAAGCGTCGCAGCATCCGATGTGCCCGCTCCCGCCGTGGGCACCGTGAACGACTCCGACATCGAGGTAGCAGCGAAGTGACCACCACATTCACCGGCAAGGTTGCCGTCGTCACCGGCGCGGGATCGGGTATCGGACGCGCCCTTGCGCTGAACCTGGCTCAGCGCGGAGCGAAACTCGCACTGTCCGACGTCGACGTGAACGGCCTGGCCGAGACCGTGCGACAGGTCGAGGCACTCGGCGGCGAGGTCGAATCACAGTTCCTCGACGTCACCCAGCGGGAAACCGTGATCGAGTACGCCGAGACCGTCAAGACACGCTTCGGCAAGATCAACCAGATCTACAACAACGCAGGCATCGCGTACCACGGTGACGTCGAGCAGTCCTCGTTCAAGGACATCGAACGCATCGTCGACGTGGATTTCTGGGGCGTCGTCAACGGCACCAAAGCCTTCATCCCGCACCTGCAGGAATCCGGCGACGGTCACATCGTCAACATCTCCAGCCTCTTCGGGCTGCTCGCGATGCCGTCGCAGGCCGCCTACAACGCGGCGAAGTTCGCCGTCCGCGGTTTCAGTGAAGCGCTGCGGATGGAACTGCTGATCTCCAAGGCCCCCGTCAAGATGACCGTCGTGCACCCCGGTGGCATCAAGACCGCCATCGCGCGCAACGCCACGGTTGCCGAGAACTACGACCAGCAGTCGGTCGCGAAGTTCTTCGACGCGAAACTCGCCAAGACAACACCCGATCAGGCCGCGAAGACGATCCTCAAAGGCGTCGAGAAGGGCAAGGGCCGCGTACTCATCGGATCCGACGCCATCGCGTTGGACCTGTTCCAGCGGATCACCGGGTCGAAGTACCAGCGAGTGGTCGCCACCATCGCCAACCGCGTCATGCCCAGGAAGAAGTAGGACGATGAAGTCCTTCTACCTGCCGCTTCCGCTGGTCGCCGCCGCACTGAAACCGTTCTACCGCTTGGCCCTCGACGCCAGGTTGCCGGTGTCGGTGCAGCGACGGATCCTCGATCTGGCTTCTCCGCTGCAGACCATGCCCGACGGCGCCGTCAGCCTGAAGACGACGCTTGCCGGCCGACCCGCCGAGCGGATCACCGTCGGAGCAACCGAGCGCGATACTGCGATTCTGTATCTGCACGGCGGCGCGTACACCATCGGATCCATCTCGACGCACCGTTCGCTCGCTGCCCACCTGGCGCGCGAATCGGCTAGTGCCGTGTACGTTCTCGACTATCGCCTGGCGCCCGAGAACCCCTATCCCGCCGGGCTGAACGACGCCGTCGCGGCGTTCCGCGAACTCGTCAAGGCACACGGATACACGCCGGACAGGATTGCCATCGCCGGCGATTCCGCGGGCGGCGGGCTGACCGTCGCGACGGCCCGGCATCTCGTCGACGACGGTGTGAAACCGGCTGCGCTGGGCCTCATCTCGCCGTGGGTGGATCCAGGTGCTCGCGACGCGCCGTTCCCCCGGGACATCGTCGTCAACACCGCTTGGTCCTTCGCGGCCGCGGAAGCGTACCTGGGCGACGGGGATCCACTCGATCAGGGCTTCGCGCCGTTGCACGGAGACCTGTCCGGACTTCCGCCCATCGTCATGCACGTCGGCAAGGCCGAGGTGCTCTACTCGCAGATCGTGGATTTTCACGATCGGCTACTGACGCAGGGCAACGAGGTCGAGTACGTGGAGTACGAGAAGCTGTGGCACGTCGCGCATCTGCAGACCTCGATACTGCGCGAGGCCGCCGAGGCGACTCACCACCTCGGTGCTTTCCTCGGGGCGCGTCTGCGATCGTCAGAGGTTGTGCTCGCCGAGCCAACGAGCAGCGACATCGCCTGATTCTCCGCCACTGCGGACCTCGCCGATCATGTCGGCGAGGTCCGCTGTGGTCAGTTCGCCCGCAACGACACTCAACGTCGCTGTCGCGGCATCGTTCAACGTCCCCGTGCGCATCAACGGCACGACGTTCTCCGCGCTGAACGCCGACTGTTCGTCCTCGAGGGTCAGCAGATTCGCCGCCGCCGGGCCGAGCGATGCCGTTCTGAACACCAACGCTCCGATCTCGCCGGACTCGAGTGCGGCTGTCGCAGCGTCTGCATCGACGTAGACGGCGATGTCCTCGAACACAGATCCTGTTCCGCTAGGAACCAGCCGCATGGCGACCTCCATCGGGTCCGGGTCGGGCGGATCACCGACGACACCCCACGTCGCCCTACCGCGGTTGTCCACGAATTCCGAGACTGTCGTCAGTTCGGCAAGCGGCCCGTCGGGCGCTACCGCGACAGCAATGCGGTCTTCCGCAAGCGCGTAGTCGCCCACAGACAACCCTTCCGGCAACGACCTGTTCAGGTCGACGAAGACATCCTCGGCGTCCGTCGACGTGGACGTCGAATCGAACGTACGCAGAAGTTCGCCCGTGAAATCCGGAACGAGCGAGACATCCCCGGCGTCGAGTGCGGCAAGGTAGTCACCGCGTTCTCCGAGACCGTCCGTGACCGACACGGTGACTCCGGCGGACCGAATCGCTCCCGCGTAGATCTCGGCCAGCAGTTCACTCGTCGTGTCGTCTCCTCGACCGACCACCACCGACGACGCGTCCGTCGGCTCGGCCACGGCGCTGCATGCGGTGACCACCGACGCCAGGACGAGGGAGCCGACCAGCCGGTTGCCGAACGCACGCACGAGAGAGATCTCCGTTCGAGGAGTAGTTGTCGGTGGTCTGGTTTAACGTTTCGCACGCTGGGAACAGAGCCCTGCGAGAGAAATACTCCGGACAACCTTATGGCTAGACTCGCTCGAAGCACCATCCCGCATGCTCGGACAGCTCTGGAACAGGCTGAACGCGACGGCTGGACACGATGGAAGGATTCCTTGTGAAGATCACCCGAACTGCGCGCGCTGTCGCGGCCCTGTCGGTAGCGGCCCTCGCTCTCACTGCATGCGGCGGCGAGGACTCCGATCCGTTGTCCTCGGGCGGAGGTGACACCAATTCCGACCCCAATTCCATCGTGGTCGGATCGGCGAACTTCACCGAGTCGGAGATCATCGCCAACATCTACGCCGAGGTGCTGAAGGTCAACGGCTTCGACGTCAGCACAACCCTGAACATCGGCAGCCGTGAGGCGTACATCCCGGCACTGAAGGACGGCTCCATCGACGTGATCCCGGACTACACCGGTAACTTGCTGCAGTACCTCGATCCCGAGGCCACGGCAACGTCGGCGGACGACGTGGAAGCTGCGCTCCCTGACGCGTTGGGCTCGGACCTCGTCGTCGCAGACCCGGCGTCGGCGGAGGACAAGGATTCCATCGTCGTGACGAGGGAGACCGCCGACCGGTGGAATCTGACGTCCATCGCGGACCTCGCCCCCTACTCCGGTGAGATCAAGTTGGGTGCACCTCCCGAGTTCGCCGAGCGCACCTACGGCCTCCCCGGGCTGAGCGAGAACTACGGCGTGAACATCGATCCGGCCAACTTCGTGCCGCTGTCCGACGGTGGTGGCCCGGCCACGGTCCGAGCGCTGACCTCCGGCGAGGTCACGGCCGCCGACATCTTCTCCACATCCGCGTCGATCGCCGAGAACAACCTCGTCGTCCTCGAGGATCCGGAGTTCAACTTCGCCGCGCAGAACGTCATTCCCGTCATCAACGCGGGCAAGACGTCGGACAAGCTGACGTCGGTGCTGAACGCCATCTCGGACAAGCTGACCACCGAGGAACTGCTGGCGCTCAACCAGTCCGTCTCCGGTGAGTCGAAGACAGAGCCTGCTGCTGCCGCACAGCAGTGGGTCACCGCACAGGGACTGGATACTCCGGTCTCCTAGAGAGAGCCGCACGTGATCACATTCGAGAACGTCACCAAGCGATACCCGGAAGCCGGGGGTCGTTCCGCAGGCTCCACTCTCAGCGGCACCACCGCGGTCGATTCGCTGAATCTGAACATCGAGGCCGAATCGTTCACGGTGTTCGTCGGGCCGTCGGGCTGCGGCAAGACGACGTCCATACGGATGATCAACCGCATGATCACCCCGACGTCCGGGGTGATCACGGTGAACGGGAAGAACATCGCCGAGTCCGACGCGGTGAAGCTGCGGCGCGGTATCGGATACGTCATCCAGAGTGCGGGTCTGCTCCCCCACCGGACCGTCGTCGACAACGTCGCGACGGTCCCGGTGTTGCGGGGCACGCCACGCCGCGCTGCACGAACCGCCGCACTGGGTGTCCTCGAACGTGTGGGGCTCGACCCTGCTTTCGCCGACCGCTATCCGGCTCAGCTGTCCGGTGGGCAGCAGCAGCGAGTCGGTGTCGCCCGTGCACTGGCTGCGGACCCACCCATCCTGTTGATGGACGAGCCGTTCAGCGCCGTCGATCCGGTCGTTCGCGAGGACCTGCAGACCGAAATGCTCCGGCTGCAGGCCGAGCTGAAGAAGACGATCGTGTTCGTCACCCACGACATCGACGAGGCCGTACGCCTCGGGGACCGTATCGCCGTCTTCGGGACGGGAGGCAGGCTTCAGCAGTACGACCGGCCGGAGGTCGTACTCTCTTCACCCGCAACGGATTTCGTGGCCTCGTTCGTCGGACGCGATCGCGGCTACCGCGGATTGTCCTTCCGCAGCGCCGACGCCGTTCCCGTGCACGACATCGACACCTCTCCGGTCGAGAAACTCGACGGCCTCCGGCTCGAGCAGGGCCAGTGGGTTCTCGTCGTCACGGCCGATCGTGCGCCGCTGGGTTGGATCGACGTCACCGGTGTCGAGGGCATCCGCGCCGGGCGCAGTGTTCAGGAAAGCACCGCGGCAGGCGGGTCGCTGTTCACCGTCGGAGGTGACCTCCGACAGGCGCTGGACGCAGCCATTTCGTCTCCGTCCGGAATCGGTGTCGCTGTGGACGAGTCGGGTGCGGTCGTCGGCAGTCTCGACGGCTCGGAAATTCTCGAGCATCTGGCGGCACAACGCCGCGCCGAGGACGAGGCGCGCAACGAGCACCACTTCGGGTCGCTCTGATGCGTTGGCTCGTCGACAATTTCGACGTCGTTCTCGACCTGACCAAGACTCATCTGTACCTGTCCTTGGTCCCCCTGCTCATCGGACTCGCAATCGCGGTCCCCGTCGGCACTCTGGTTCGCAACGTCTCGTGGATCCGCCGAATCACGTTGACGGTGGCCAGCATCGCGTTCACCATCCCGTCGCTCGCCTTGTTCGTGACCATCCCAGCCATCCTCGGCACCAGGATTCTCGACGAGATCAACGTCGTCATCGCTCTCGCCGTGTACTCCACCGCGCTCCTGATCAGAGTGGTCCCCGAAGCACTCGATTCGGTGCCGTTCGCCGTCGTCGACTCCGCGCAGGCGATGGGCTACACCTCGTTGCGCCGCGCGATCGGAGTGGAACTGCCACTGGCACTTCCGGTTCTCGTGGCAGGCATCCGCGTTGTCGCCGTCACCAACATCTCGCTCGTCTCCGTCGGTTCGGTCATCGGCATCGGCGGTCTCGGCCAGTTGTTCACCCAGGGGTACCAGCGTGACTACCCGGATCAGATCGTCGCGGGGATCATCTCCATCGTGTTCCTGGCGCTGATCTTCGACGCTGCGCTGTATCTGCTGGGGCGTCGACTGACGCCGTGGACCCGTATCGGAACGTCGGCAGGCAAGAAGCGAGCACGGGCATGAATATCTTCACCGACGCCTTCGCGTACATGACCGACCCGGCGAACTGGGAGGGCAGCACCGGAATCGGCGCACGGATCCTCGAACACATCTGGTACAGCTTCATCGCCGTCGTCGTCTCCTCGGCGATCGCAGTACCCGTCGGGCTGCTGATCGGGCACTTGCGCCGCGGCGAGGTGCTGATCGTCGGACTCGTCAACGCCCTTCGTTCGCTTCCGACGCTCGGCGTGCTCGTGTTCCTCGTGCTGCTCATCGGTCTCGGGCTCGTTCCACCGATCATCGCCCTTGTCCTACTGGGCATTCCGCCGATGCTCGCCGGAACGTATGCCGGAGTGGCGAACGTGAACGCAGACGTCGTCGATGCAGCACGCGCTATGGGCATGACCGAATTGCAAGTGTTGTTCCGAGTCGAGATCCCCAACGCGATGCCCTTGATTCTCGGCGGTCTTCGGAACACCACCCTGCAGGTCATCGCTACCGCGACCGTCGCGGCCTACGTCAACCTCGGCGGGCTCGGACGCTACATCTTCGACGGTCTGGCGCTCTACAGTTACGACCGAGTTCTCGTCGGCGCCATCCTGGTTGCCGTGCTCGCACTCGTCGTCGACGGCCTCCTCGCCCTCGCGGTGTACGCGTCCGTGCCCGGCACCGGCCGGCTGACCCTACGCAGGAAAGCGCCCCGAACCACAGCCAGGTGAGGCGTGATTCGGGGCGCTTCGTTTCCCTGTCCTACGCGACACCCTCGGCTCGCGCTGCTGCCGCAACTGCGTCCGCAACGGCCGGGGCGACGCGAGGGTCGAGCGGGCTGGGCACGATTTTGTCCGCAGCCAGCTCGTCGCCGAGTACCGAGAGGATTGCCTCGGCGGCGGCGAGTTTCATGCCTTCGGTGATCCGTCGCGCTCCGGCGTCGAGTGCGCCTCTGAACACGCCGGGGAAGGCGAGCACATTGTTGATCTGATTGGGAAAGTCGCTGCGACCGGTCGCGACGATCGACGCGTACAGCGCAGCCCGTTCCGGATGAATCTCCGGGTCGGGGTTCGACAATGCAAAGACGATGGAGTGCGGCGCCATCGACGCGATGTAGCTCTCGTCGATCTTGCCCGCAGAGACCCCGAGGAACACGTCCGCGCCGACGAGCGCATCCCCTGCCCCACCGGACAGTCCACGCGGGTTGGTGCGTGCAGCGAGATCGACCTTGACGGCGTTCAGGTCACCGCGGTCGGCGGAGACGATGCCTCTGGAGTCCAGCACCACGACATCCGAGATACCCGCTGCGAGAAAGATGTTGGCACATGCGACTCCAGCGGCGCCCGCTCCGGAGATCACGATCTTCAGTTCGGAGGTACGTCGGCCCTGGAACTTCGCGGCGCCGTTGAGTGCTGCGAGCGCCACGATGGCGGTGCCGTGCTGGTCGTCGTGCATCACCGGGCAGTCGAGAGCCTCGACGACCCGCTTCTCGATCTCGAAGCAGCGGGGCGCAGAAATGTCCTCCAGATTGACCGCACCGAAACTGTGGCGGAGCCGGACGATGGTGTCGACGATCTCGTCGACATCGTTCGTGTCGAGAACGATCGGGATGGAGTTGAGGCCGGCGAACCTTTTGAACAGCGCCGCCTTGCCTTCCATGACGGGAAGCGACGCGCGTGGTCCGATGTCGCCGAGTCCGAGAACAGCCGATCCGTCGGTGATGACGGCGACGAGACGGTCGGTCCACGTGTACTGCTTCGCCAGCGAGGCGTCGGACGCGATCGCGCGGCTGACCTGCGCGACGCCGGGCGTGTAAGCGATGGACAAGTCCCGCTGCGTGTCCAACGGCGCAGTCAGTTCGACCGAGAGTTTTCCGCCGACGTGGCCGAGAAAGATGTCCTCGTCGGTGATGGCGGTCGGGTCGATGGCGTTGTCGATGGATTCGGTCACAGCAGTCACGTTAGTTGCCCCAGTCACGTAAAGACGCGTAAAAGCGTCGGGAAATCACGAAGATGGCGTGAGGCGGGTGACGCCGTCGCAGACAAGAGCCGGGCGCTGTGGCACCGCAGGCTGCACTGGTCGGTCAGTCTGCCACCGGGACCGCGTGATGCGCAAACATCCCTGCCGTCGACTGCGGTCCAGGACGGACTGAGCCCGCGGCGTCAGCCCCACCCGCGAGCGGAGCCTGCGGAGTGAGCCTGCGTCAGCCCCACCCGCGAGCGGAGCCTGCGGAGTGAGCCTGCGTCAGCCCCACCCGCGAGCGGAGCCTGCGGAGTGAGCCTCCGTCAGCCCCACCCGCGAGCGGAGCCTGCGGAGTGAGCCTCCGTCAGCCCCACCACTGTGTCCACAGCAGGATGCCGGCGACGGCGAGGACAAGTAGTGATGCGATGACGGAGACGGCGCGGCGTCGGTGATCCGCGAAGTGTTGGATCACGACGGCGCCGATGGCTGCGGCGATGTGCGCGGCGACGGATACTGTTCCCGGGCCGGGGAATCCCCGTTGGCTGCCGAGATACTGTGCGCCGGCGACGACGACGGCCAGTACGACGAGGCCCGCGGTGACGGCCCCACTCAAACCTCGTAGCAAACCGTCAGCCTCCTGTGATGAATCCGCGGACGGAGTCCGCGATGAGCTGGACCGCGATTGCGGCCAGCAGTAGACCCGCGATGCGGGCGAGCAGTGTGATGCCGCCTTCGCCGAGGATGCGGATGAGGACGGTCGAGAATCGGAGGACGAGGAAGAACACGAGGTGGATGGTCACTATTGCGAGTGCGACCGCGAGGAGGGATCCGACGTGTCCTTCGGCTTGGCTGACGTTGACGATCACGGCGGCGATTGCTCCCGGCCCGGCCATCAGTGGGGTTCCCAGTGGGACGAGTGCGACGTTGACGTCTTCGGCTTCGGCGCCGCCGCCGGCTCCGCGTCCGGTGAGCAGGGACAGCGCGATGATGAGCAGGAGCAGTCCTCCTGCGCCTTGCAGTGCGGGGATACCGATGTGCAGGTAGTTCAGGATGGCCTGGCCACCGATCGCGAACACGGTGATGACGGTGAGCGATACCGCCGGTGCCTGCCATGCGGCGCGGTTGCGTGCTTCCTTGCTCTTGCGTCCGACGAGGGAGAGGAACACCGGGATGGCACCGGGCGGGTCCATGATCACGAACAGGGTGATCAGGACGGTGAGGTAGAGGGTCGTGTCGAAGCTCACGACGGGACCGTCGACCCTGTCGCCGCGCGGAGGATGCGCTCGTACTGGTCCGGCGCGGTGGTGTGTTCTCCGAGCTTCAGGGGTTTGTTCGCTCCGTGGTAGTCCGACGATCCGGTCGCGATGATGCCGAGTTCGTCGGCGAGTTCGTGCATGAAGTGGGTGTCCGGCTCGTCGTGGTCGGCGTGGAAGACTTCGACGCCGCCGAGACCGTGCGGGACGAGTTCGCGGATGTGGTTCGGGTCGAGAATCCGTCCGCGTTTGCGTGCACGGGCGTGCGCGACGACGCTGACGCCCCCTGCCGCCGCGATCATCTCCACGGCCCGCTGGATCGGTGTGTCCACTTTGTCGACGTAGTACGGGCTGGTCGTCGACAGGTAGCCGTCGAACGCGTGCTGAACGCTGTCGACGGCGCCGAGGTCGACGAGGGCTCGGGCGAGGTGAGGCCTGCCTGCCGATTCGCCGGTGGCCGCGATGATGTCGTCGGGGACGATGCCTGGGATGTCAGCGGCTAGACGCTCGGCCATCAGCCGGATTCTGGCCGCTCGCTCCCCTCGAAGGCGGGCGAGTTCGTCGGCGAAGCTCGAGTCGTTCGGATCGAACAGGTAGGCCAGAAGATGCACCGGGACCGGCTTGCCGTCTTCCCCTCGGCCGACGCACGACATCTCCATACCGCGCACGACGGTCAGTCCGGTCGGGGCTGCATCGAGGGCCTCGTCCCACCCCGATGTGGTGTCGTGATCGGTCAGCGCGACGACGTCGAGTCCGGCGGTACGAGCGGCGCGGACCAGCTCCGCGGGAGTGTCGGTGCCGTCGGAGACCGAGGAGTGGGTGTGGAGGTCGATGCGCACGACAGCCAGTGTCTCAGGCGCACCGGGCGTTGGTATCGCAGGCGTACGATTCGCGCCATGCCGTCTCTACCTCCGAGGCCGTCGCTTCCGTCGCTCCACTCCCTGCGGCCGTCCAATCGTGGACAGGCAGCCGGACCGAAGGTTCCCGTACCCACCGCTCGCGCGATCGTCGATTGCGCGGTCTACGTCGACGGGCACCGGCTGCCGGGCAAGTACACGCATTCGGCGGCGATAGCCGAGGTCCGCAAGCGAGGGGAAGGCTTCGTCTGGCTCGGTCTGCATGCCCCGGACGAGGGTCAGATGGACGGTGTCGCGCAGTGCTACGGCCTCCACGAACTGATGGTCGAGGACGCCGTCCACGCGCATCAGCGTCCCAAGTTGGAGCGCTACGACGACGTGTTGTTCCTCGTTCTGCGCACCATCAGCTACGTCGAACACGAATCGGTGACCACGGCCAACGAAATCGTCGAGAGCGGCGAGATCATGGTGTTCCTCGGACGGGACTTCGTCATCACCGTGCGCCACGGCGAGCATTCGGGGTTGTCCGGTGTGCGGCGAACGCTCGAGAACAATCCCGAGCAGCTGGCTCTGGGGCCGTCGGCCGTTCTGCACGCCGTCGCCGACCACGTCGTCGACGAATATCTCGAGGTCACCGGCTCGATCGAGCGAGATGTCGACGTCATGGAGGAAGAGGTCTTCTCGCCTCACCATCACGTACCGATCGAGAACATCTACCTGCTCAAGCGTGAGGTCGTCGAACTTCGACGATCCGTTACGCCGTTGTCGACGCCGTTGAATCAGCTGGCGCAGAGCTCGGAGAATCCTGTCCCCAAAGCGGTACGACGCTACCTGCGCGACGTGCAGGACCATCACACTCTGGTCGCGGAACGGGTAGCGGAGTTCGACGAGGTTCTGAGCTCGCTCGTCGACGCCGCGCTGGCGCGGGTGACGATGCAGCAGAACATGGACATGCGCAAGATCTCGGCGTGGGTGGCCATCGCAGCCCTGCCGACGATGGTGGCCGGCATCTACGGGATGAACTTCGACAACATTCCCGAACTGCACTGGAAGTACGGGTATTACATCGTCGTCGCCGTGGTGGCCGTGGCCTGCGTGGGATTGTTCGCGACGTTCCGCAAGAACGACTGGCTCTAGAGCGTCACGGCGGACCGGCTCGGGTCACGGACGTCGATTCCCGCTTCCGTCCACGCGTCGCGCAGGGCCTCGGCGCCGCGCAGCCGAACCCACGCCGCCTCGGTGCCCGTGATCGGCACGACATCGAGAAACTGGACCGGGTCGGCAGGCTCGGGCAGCTCGAGATCCTCGATGTCGCTGCGCCCGAGCAGTACCGCCGTGAACGGCGCACCCGCCCACAATGGTTCACCGAGATCCAGCAGGAGATCCTCGCGGAGCACGACACCCTCGACGGACGGCGTCGCGGCAAGCTTGGCCAGGTTCCGCAGGAAATCCTTGTCGATCCCGTCGAACACTCTGGTGACGAGAATCAGCTCGGCGCGAGGACCGCGGGTGGCGTCGGCGATCATCTCGCTCGGATCCGACATCGGATACCTCGAACAACCGAGCGTCACGAACCGGGCGAACTCGTCGCGTCGCGGGAAGAACGTCAACACGTCCAACGATTCGAGACCGAGGAACGTCACCGAGAACGGCGTCGGCTCCTCGTCTCCGATCGCGGCAAGCAGATGACTGCGTACCCGAGCTATGACACTGTCGCTCACGAAGTCCATCCAACACCACCGCTGCCCGGTAGCGTCGTCCGCGTGGTCTCTGTCCTTGCCGTCTCCGACGAAACGATCGAAAGCCTGTGGAGTTCTCAGGTGCGTTCACTGGACGTCGACCTCGTTCTCGGCGCGGGAGACCTCCCCTTCGACTACCTCGAGTATCTGACCGACGCCCTGAACGCGCCGTGCGTGTTCGTGCCGGGAAACCACGACGCCGACCTGACGGGCTACTCGGCCGGACGCGCCGGATGGATGCGGGCGGGACTGCCGAGCACCTGGCCGGGCCCCGTCGGCGCCGTCAACGCGGATCGTCGGATCGTGACCGCAGCGGGCCTTCGCATCGCCGGTCTCGGCGGGTCCATCCGCTACAACGGCGGACCCAACCAGTGGACCCAGCGCCAACAGAGGCGTCGGGCACGGACGTTGACACGGACCAAGACGTGGGCAGAGAAGGTCCGGGGCGACGACCGCGGCGTCGATGTACTGCTGACTCACAGTCCACCGTTCGGCGTCGGAGACGACACCGATCCCGCTCACATCGGATTCGAGTGCCTGCACGACACGGTGCAGTCTCTTCGACCGCAGGTTCTGCTACACGGGCACATTCATCCGCACGGGCAGTCACCTCCGGATCTTCGACTGCACGACACAGCCGTCGTGAACACCGTCGGCTACACCTTGCTGGACATAGAACCCGGTGGAGGGGCTCGGGAGATCACAGCACCGACCATCGTGAGGCGACGACATGGCACGTGACACCGGATTCCCCGCGGCCGACGCCGAGAACGACTTCACCCGTCAGCGTCGGCGTGCCGATGTGGCGCGTCTCGTCGGCTGGTTGCGTCGCCAACCCGACGACATCAACACGATCCTGCCGTTCGACGAGGTGGTCGCCGCGCTCGGCAAGGTCGGTGAACGCCAACTGGGTGTTCAGGTCATTCGTGTCGATTCGATCGTCGGCAGTGTCGACCGCACCCGGGACTTCGACCGGTTCTTCAGGCCGACGTCGGCTCGGATCAGGGAGCGGTGGCAGCGTCTTGCTGCGGCGCAGCGGCGAGGCGAGGCGATGCCGCCGATTCAGGTCTACCGCATCGGTTCCATGCATTTCGTGCTCGACGGCCATCACCGGGTGTCGATCGCGTTCGCGATGCACCGCACCACGATCGACGCGCTCGTCACGGAAATCGTCACCCGCATCTCCCCCGAAGGAATCACTCGGCGCGGTGACCTGCTGATCAAGGATCACCGACGGATTTTCCTGTCCCGGGTCCCCCTCGTCGGGAAGGCTCGTGAGGCCGTCACCGTGACCGACCCGTTCGATTACGCCGAGCTGAGCGAGTCGGTCGAAGCGTGGGGTTTCAGGTTGATGCAGGAGTTGGGCGAATTCGTGGACCGGGCGACCGTCGCGCGCCGATGGTTCGGTGAGGAGTTCCTGCCCGTCGTCAGGATGGTCCGGGCCGCCGACATTCTCGAGGGCCGGACCGACGCCGAGGCGTACATGTGGATGAGCCGAGAGCGGTACCGATTGGTCCGCGAACACATCTGGAACGACGAGATCGTGTCCGAGCTTCGCCAGCGCGCTCGCAGCTCGCGCACTCCGTAGAACACCGCTCGTCTTTCCCGGCGGGCACAAACCTGATAGTTACTTAGATGCACACATCAAACTTTTGGTCTTCCCTTTAGCTCTTGTGAAAAAGTAACGAGGTTTTCGTCATGCCCACCCAGGCTCGCACCGACGAGATCCACCCTGGACGCCTGCTGCTTCCCGGCCTCTGTTTCGTCGTCATGACACTTGCTGTCCTTCAGACGATGGTGGTCCCCATCATCGGCACGATCGGTACACAGCTCGGCGTCAGCACGACAGCGGCCGGTTGGGTCCTGACGGCCAACCTACTGGCCGCCGTCGTCGCGACCCCCGTCATCGGTCGCCTCGCCGACCTGCACGGCAAGCGACCCGTCCTCATCGCCGTCCTGGTTCTCGTGTTGCTCGGATCGCTCCTGGCCGCCGTCACCGAATCCTTGCCACTTCTGCTCGCCGGACGCGTCCTCCAGGGTCTGTCCTACGCGCTGTTTCCCATCTCCCTCGCTCTGCTGCGCGACGAAATGCCCCCGCGCCGCCTCGTCGGATCGATGGCCATTCTGTCCGGCACTCTCGGCGCGGGCGGTGGGTTCGGTCTCGTGCTCACCGGAGTCCTGACGGCCGACGGCGCGGACTATCACCGTGTGTTCTGGCTCACCGTCGCTTTCGTCGCCGCGGCGATCGCACTCGTCTGGTTCGGTGTTCCCGCGCGCGCACGCACCGGAACCGGCTCGGTCGACTGGTGGGGTGCGATCCTGCTCGCGGGCGCACTGGTACTTCTCTTCCTCGCACTGACACAGGGCCGGTCGTGGGGTTGGGGATCGATTCCGACGGTTCTCTGCGCTGTCGGCGGCATCGCCGTCCTCGCCTGCTGGTGGATATTCGAGAACCGCATTGCCGCCCCGCTCGTCGCGCCGCGCATGCTGACCCACGGCCCACTACTCGCAACGAGCGTCGCGACGCTGTTCGTCGGCATCGGCATGTTCGTCAACTTCCTGGCGTGCTCGTACTTCGTGCAGACACCGCGCGAGGTCGCCGGATACGGTTTCGGCGCCGACGTGCTGTCCGCCAGCGTCGTCTACCTGCTCCCCGGTGCCGCGGTGGGCGTCGTCGCGGCGACGTTGAGCGGTGGGCTGATCCGACGGTTCGGCCCACGGCCGGTTCTGATCGGCGGCGGCGCGATCGGCATCGTCGGATTCATCCAGTTCGCGTTGTTCCACGACACGACGTGGCAGGTGATTCTCGCGTCGTCGATCGTCAACGTCTTCGTGTCGCTGGCCTTCGCCTCGATCCCGAACCTGCTGATGGCCGAGGTCTCTCCGGCGGACACCGGCGTCGCGAACAGCGTCAACTCCATCGTTCGAACAGTCGGGACATCCATTGCGAGCGCGGTCCTGACGACGATGCTCGCCACCTACACGATCGCGAGCACATCTGTTCCTCGCGAGATCGTCTACACCGCAGCGTTCCTGGTCGGTGCACTCGCGTGCGCCATTGCGACCCTGTCCGCCTTCGCGATCCGCGTACCCCGCGCGACTCGGAGCACACTCACAGCAGCCTCCACGGTCGGAGGCGATTCCGAGCAGGCAAAAGCACGCGCATCCGCTGGTGAGCGCATCCTGGCAGAAGACTGCTGACGTTCTGGGAGTAGCCGCTTCTCCCTTTCGGACCCTTCCGTGCGTACCTAGATTCGAGTTGTACGCATACGAAAGGGAATCCGAATGAACGCTCGAAAGATTTTGTCCCGCACCGCTGTCACCGGGGTACTGGTTGCCGTTCCGCTCGTCGCGGTGGTGGGTACCGCCTCGGCCGATCCGATCCGTGACGAGCAGGGACATCAGCAGGCTCAGCCTCAATGGGAGCTTCCGCAGTTCCAGTTGCCGAATCTGGCTCCGGCTCAACCGGTCCCCGCGCCTGCCCCCGCCCCGGCGCCGACCGACATTCCGAACTTCGCGCCCGGGTTCTTCCAGGGCTTGTCCACCGGCTCGTCCCTGTAGCTCGCTTCCCCTATGTGAGTGGAAATGTGTCTTCGGGTCGCTTCGCCGACTCCGCTCCGGTGGCCCAGGGCCTACATTTCCACTCACACAGGGGGTAGAGCCCTCTACAGCGTCAGGTTGTCACCCGAGGCCTGGTCGAACACCGAGATCTTGCCCGGATCGAACCACAGCTCGACGTCGCCGCCCTCGCGGGCCGCCGACTCCGCGGCCAGACGGGCGACGATCTGAGCACCTCCGGTGTCCCCGAGACCGGCGTCCGCAGCCAGTTCCTGCAACTCCGCGGACTGCACCTTGCTGCCCTTGGACTCGAAGTACACGTACTTGTCGCTGCCCATCGACTCCAGAACATCCACCCTCGCGGTGAACGTCGCACCGTTCAACTTCTGATAGGAATCGATCAACGCCGCGTCCTCGAAGTGCTCCGGACGGATACCGACGACGACGTCCTTGCCCGGGTTCTTCTGCGCGATCGCCTGACGACGCTCGTGCGGCAGTTCGAACGTGCCGAGGTCCGTCTGCACCCCGTCCGACGTGAGCTGGCCCGGAACGAAGTTCATCGACGGCGATCCGATGAACCCGCCCACGAACAGGTTGCGCGGCTTGTCGTACAGCTCCTGGGGCGATCCGATCTGCTGCACGAGCCCACCCCGCAGTACGACGACCCGGTCCCCGAGCGTCATGGCCTCGGTCTGATCGTGCGTGACGTACACCGTCGTCGTGCCGAGACGTTTCTGCAACCGCGAGATCTCCGCACGCGTCTGCACGCGCAGCTTGGCGTCGAGGTTGGACAGCGGCTCGTCCATCAGGAACGCCTTGGGTGTACGAACGATGGCCCGGCCCATCGCGACTCGCTGACGCTGACCACCCGACAGATTCGACGGCTTGCGGTCCAGGTGCTGACTCAGGTCCAGGATCTTCGCTGCTTCCTCGACCTTGGTGTTGATCTCGTCCTTGCTGAGCTTCGCGAGCGTCAGCGGAAACGCGATGTTCTGACGCACCGTCATGTGCGGGTACAGCGCGTAGGACTGGAACACCATCGCGATGTCGCGGTCCTTCGGTGCCCGCTCGTTGACGCGTTCGCCTGCGATGCGCAGCTCACCCGAGGAGATGTCCTCCAGACCGGCGATCATGTTGAGCGTCGTCGACTTTCCGCAGCCCGACGGACCGACGAGGATGATGAATTCGCCGTCGGCGATGGTGATGTCGACGTCGCTGACCGCAGCCGCGCCGTCCGGGTAGAGCTTGGTGACTTTGTCGAGAACGATTTCGGCCATGACGGTTATCCCTTCACTGCGCCGGACGTCAAGCCCGCCACGATACGTCGTTGGAAGAAGAGCACGAAGATGATGATCGGAATGGTGATGACCACGGCAGCCGCGGCGATGGACCCGGTCGGCTCCTCGAACTGAGAGCTACCGGTGAACTGCGAGATCGCGGCCGGAACGGTGATGGATCGCTCCGTCGCGGTCAGCGAGATCGCGAGCAGTAGGTCGTTCCAGGCGAAGATGAACACCAGGATCGCGGCGGTGACGATGCCGGGTGCCGCCAGTGGTGCGATCACCTTGCGGAATGCCTGTGCCGGTGTCGCGCCGTCCATCTTGGCGGCCTTCTCCAACTCCCAGGGGATTTCCCGGAAGAACGCCGACAGCGTGTAGATCGCGAGCGGCAACGCGAACGTGATGTACGGAATGATCAGGCCCGGCCACGTGTCGAACAGGCCGATGGCGCGTTCGATGTCGAACAGCGGTGTCACGAGCGAGATCTGCGGGAACATCGCGATGAGCAGAGCCGCACCGACGAGCGCCTTCTTGCCCGGAAAGTCGAGGCGAGCGACGGCGTAGGCAGCCATGGTTCCGATCACGACGGCGATGACCGTGGTGATCAGTCCGATTCCGATCGAGTTGATCAGTGCCGAGGTGAACTGGTTGGTCTGGAAGATGCCCTTGTAGTTGTCCAGGGTGAACGAACTCGGAATGAACTTGCCGTCGGCGATGGTGGCCGTCGATTTGAACGACAAGCTGATGATCCATGCCAGGGGGATGAGCGCGTACAGCAGCACGAGCGCATTGATGACGGTCCAACCGACCTTCTTGCGAGGCGTCACGGTCGTCATTACTTACGGCCTCCGTCGTCCGAGCCCGGCGCCGACGCACCGAACAATTTGATGAACACGAACGCGATGATGGCGACGCAGAAGAAGATCAGAACGCTGATCGCCGAGCCGAGTCCGAGGTTGAACGCTCCGAACAGGTTGTCGTAGCCGAGAATCGACACCGATCCCGTGCCGTTGCTGCCTTTGGTGAGCACGTAGATGTTGTCGAAGATGCGGAATGCGTCGAGTGTGCGGAACAGCAGCGCAACGAGGATCGCCGGTTTCATCAGCGGGATCGTGATGCGCACCAACCGTGTCCACGCTCCCGCGCCGTCCACCTGCGCGGCCTTGAGCAGATCGTCCGGGACGAGTGCGAGACCGGCCAGCAGAAGCAGGGCCATGAACGGCGTCGTCTTCCACACCTCGGCGAGCACGACGATGGCGAGCGACGGAATCTGCTCGGTCAGTGGGGCACTGCCGTCGGGCAGCAGGTTGGCGAGGTAGCCGGTGCCCGGCGTCCATGCGTAGTACCAGCTGTAGGCGGCGGCGACGGTGACGATGCCGTACGGGATCAGTACGACCGTGCGCACCAGTCCGCGGCCGAAGATCGTGCGGTGCATGATGAGCGCTACCGCGAGGCCGAGTACGAATTCGATGATCACCGAGATGATGGTGATCGCGGTGGTGACACCGAACGCCGTCCACCAGTATCCGTCGGTGAGAACGGTGACGTAGTTGGAGATTCCGACGAACTCACGATCGTCGGGGAACGCGAGGTTGTACTTCTGCAGGCTGAGCCAGAAGGCGTAGATGATCGGGTATCCGGTCACCGCGATCATCATGATCGCGGCGGGAGCGATCAACGTCAGACCGAGCCGACGTTCGGCCTTCTTGCCGTCGGAGACCTTCTTCAGGATCTCCTGTTTGTCCAACGTCTCGCTCATGGAATCAGCCCTTCCGAATTGACAGCCTTGGAGACCAGGTCGGCGAGCTTGTCCACGTCCGCAACGGGATCGATGTTCTGAGGTGGATTGAGCGCGTCGGCAAGCAGAATCGAAATGCTCTGGTAGGCAGGTGAGACGGGTCGGACCGCGGCGTTCTCGATGGAGTCGAGTACGCCTTCCCACGCCGGGTAGACGGCTTGGAATTCAGGGTCCTGATACAGCTGCGCCAGCACCGGCGGAACTCCGCCGTTGACGGCGTTGTTGCGCTGGTTGTCCTCGTTGGTCAGACACTCGACGGCTTCCCACGCGAGGTCCTCGTGCTGAGTGGTCTTGGCGACGCCGATGTTGAAGCCACCGATGGTCACCTTGGCCGGAGTATCCGGGATCACCGCCGGGTACGGCGCGCTGCGGAACACCTCGGCTACCTTGGCATCCTGTTGGTCCGCAGGGACGTTCGTCAGATCGAGGAACGGTACTGCCCCGGCTGCCGCGTTCTCCTTGATGCCCGGGAGCACGAACGGGTAGTTGACCTGGAATGCCGAGTTGCCGGCCTCCATGCCGAGACGGGCGGTGGCCTCGTCGGTCTGCGAGATCGACGGGTCGTGGCCGTCGGCCGTGGCGACGCGCTTCATGATCTCGAGTGTCTTTTCGGTCGCCGCACGATGCTCGGGAGTGTCGTTCAGGGTCACCGTCGTACCGTCGTCGGCGACGACCTGACCGCCTGCGCTGACGAGGAGGCTGTTGAACCACACCATCAGGCCCTCGTACTGCTTGGCCTGGACGCCGATGTACGCGGGTTTGCCTTCGGCCGCGTTGGATTCGGCTTCGTCGATCATCTGGTCCCACGTCTGCGGCGGCTGACCACCCGGCACCTGATCGGGTCGGTACCACAGCAGCTGCGTGTTGGAGTTCAGTGGAACCGCGTACAGCTGGTCCTGCCACTGCGCCGTTTCGAGCGGGCCTTCCAGGGTGGCGCCGCCTTCGAGCTTGGCGGCGAGATCATCCGGGACCGGAAGTGCCCAGCCGGCCTCGGCGAACTCGGCGGTCCACACCACGTCGAGGGTCATCAGGTCCAACGAATTGTCGTTGCCCGCCAGACGTCGGGCCAACTGCAGTCGCTGATCGTTCGCGCTCTTGGGGAGAGTTCGCTGTTCCACTCGATAGCGTCCGTTCGACGCGGCCGAACACGCCTCCGCAGCGGCGGCGTACTGCTCGGCGCCGTCCGCTGCGGTGTAGAAACTCAGTACCGGTGTGCTGCTGTCGGAGGATCCGCAGGCTGCGAGCAACGGGCTGGCGACCAACGCAGCGGCCGCCAACACCCCTATTCTGGTTGCGTGTGCAGGCCTCGCACTCCGAGGCCTTTGACTACGTTGTCTCGGCACTTTCCGCCTCCGTATTTTCGATTACGTATACAGAACTTCCTTATTGACTGTCCTGTACGTAAAGAAACGTAACCGAACGAGGGCCGGCGATAGGGATATTGGAACTATTCCGTAACCTGCCGTCGCGACGAACGTGTCAGAGCGCGAGACGGGCGAGCAGATCGCGTGCTTTCTCCGCACTCTTGGGCTCGCACAACACGTCGTACCGACCGGCGACCAACTGCATGCTCGACGCGAAATCTCGCTGACCCTTGGTGGCCGCGTACGGAATGGCCGCGGAGATCAATCCGAAGATGACGCCGCCGACGATGCCGATGATCAACGCCCCGAGAATGTTGCCGTTGGTGAAGATACCAAGCACCAGGCCGAGGAACAGTCCGAGCCAGGCGCCCGAGACGACGCCTCCGCCAATGACTTTCGGCCACGTCAACCGACCGAGAACACGCTCGACCTGCATGAGGTCGACGCCGACGATGGTGACGTCCTGAACCGAGAACTCCTGGTCGGAGAGGTAGTCGACGGCCTTCTGCGCTTCGGCGTACGTCGGGTAGGAACCGATCGGCCACCCGGACGGCGGAGTCGGAAGACCCTGACCTGGGCGGCCGGGCTGCGAAAGTGGATTCGTCATTGCTCTATTGTGCCCGAATCTGCAGTACACGGGTTGCGTCGGACACCGGGTGTTACTTCACTACGCAGCATTCCTGCCGCGCGCCCTTTCGCACTGACCACCAGGGCCATCTTTCTCGACGCCTCGTCGATCATCTCGTCTCCGAGCATCACCGCACCGCGGCCACCACCGGCCTCGGAGGTATGAAATTCGTACGCCTCGAGAATGTTCTCGGCTTTGTCGAAATCGGCCTGCCGGGGCGAGAAGATTTCGTTGGCGGCATCGATCTGGGTGGGATGCAGTACCCACTTGCCGTCGAAGCCGAGACCGGCCGTGCGGCCCGCGGCGCGGCGGAACGCGTCTAGATCTCGGATCTGGAGGTACGGACCATCGATCGCCTGCAGTCCGTGGGTCCGCGCGGCGAGCAGAATGGTCATCAGGATGTGGTGGTAGGCGTCACCGGTGTCGTACCCCTCCGGCTGTTCGCCGACGACGAGGGTGCGCATGTTAACGCTGGCCATCAGATCCGCGGGACCGAACACGAGAGTCTGCACACGGGGACTGGACGTGGCGATCTCGTCGATGTTGCGCAGGCTGCGAGCACTTTCGATCTGCGGTTCGATTCCGATGGCGCCGACCTCGAGTCCGCTCGTCTTCTCGACCTGGGTCAGAAG
The DNA here is from genome assembly GCF_002259425.1 of Rhodococcus sp. 14-2470-1a. Classification (NCBI taxonomy): domain Bacteria; kingdom Bacillati; phylum Actinomycetota; class Actinomycetes; order Mycobacteriales; family Nocardiaceae; genus Rhodococcus; species Rhodococcus sp. 14-2470-1a. Next base: position 167,307 of record NZ_NPFZ01000016.1, on the reverse strand, counting down.
CAGATCCAGTGCTTCGACGTGTGCTGCGGTCTCGACCTTCGGAAGCAGGATCGCATCCAACCGAGAACCTGCACCGGAGACGACGTCGATGACGTCGCCGTAGGTCCAGGGCGTCGTCCAGTCGTTGACGCGGACGACCTTCAGTTGGTCTCCCCATCCGTCGGACCGGAGCGCTTCGACGATGCGTCCGCGCGCCTCCACCTTGGCGATCGGGGCGACTGCGTCCTCGAGATCGAGGAAGATCGCGTCGGCCTTCAGTCCTTTGGCCTTTTCGATCATCTTCGCGGAACTGCCGGGAACCGCGAGTACGGATCGGCGGGGACGGTCTTGCTTCACCGAGCTCATTCGAGCCTCATCGCTCCCTGCTTGTTCACCGGCTGTCGATTCTCCGGTTCGTACTGTCACGCTCTAACCTTTCCATCATGGCAGCACTGAGCAAGCTATTCGCAGCCAGGCTCGCGGGTCTGGTCGTGCTCGGCCCCGACGGCGAATCGATCGGCCGCGTCCGCGATCTCGTCATCACCATGCGCGTCGGCCGCGCCCAACCCCGAGTACTCGGCCTGGTCGTCGAACTCGCGACGCGCCGAAGAATTTTCGTGCCGATGCTGCGCGTCACCAGCATCGAACCCAACTCCGTTCAGCTCAACACCGGCAACGTGAGTCTGCGCAGATTCTCGCAGCGAGCCAACGAAATCCTCGTGTTCGCGCAGATTCTCGACTCCAAGGTTCGCGTCGACGACCCGGAACTCGAAGAGCTGCACGACGCCGATTCCATCGTCGTCGACCTCGGTATCGAACTGACTCGAACCCGTGACTGGCTGGTCGCTCGGGTCGCGGTCCGGCGCAGCCGCGGCAGGCTCGCGCGCCGAGGTGCAATCCATGTCGTGGACTGGCAACACGTCCAGGGCCTGACCCAGAACGAGCTGTCCCTCCCCGGCCAAGGCGTCGCGCAGCTGTTGATGCAGTTCGAGGATCTCCGGGCTGCCGACGTGGCCAACGCGATGCGTGAGCTGCCGGTGAAACGACGGATGGAGGTGGCACACGCCCTCGACGACGAGCGGCTCGCCGACGTCGTGCAGGAACTTCCCGACGACGATCAGGTCGAACTGATGCACTACCTCGGTGTCGAACGCGGCGCCGACGTGCTCGAGGCGATGGACCCCGACGACGCAGCCGACCTTCTGGGTGAACTGCCCGAGCCCGAGGCGGAGTCGCTGCTCCGTCTGATGGACCCGGAGGACTCCGCTCCTGTCCGGCGCCTTCTCGAACACTCACCGGACACTGCCGGTGGTCTGATGACCACCGAACCGGTGGTGTTGAACGCGTCGACGACGGTGGCCGAGGCTCTCGCCCGGGTACGTAACCCGGATCTGACGCCTGCGCTGTCCTCACTGGTGTTCGTGGTTCGCCCGCCGACGGCAACTCCGACGGGCGCGTACCTCGGGTGTGTTCACCTGCAGCAACTGCTCCGCGAGCCGCCGGCGAGCCTGGTCGGCGGCGTGATCGACAAAGCGCTGCCCAAGTTGTCGCCGGAGGACAGCCTGACGGCCGTCACCCGATATTTCGCGACGTACAACTTGGTGTGCGGGCCGGTGGTGGACGACGAAGATCACCTGGTCGGAGCAGTGACAGTGGACGACGTTCTCGACCATCTTCTTCCCGAGGACTGGCGTGATCAGGAGGTGGCAGGACAGTGAAGGAAACCGCTCGGCAGCGCATGGACACACCGCAGGGCTCGCGGCTGTTCAACTGGCATCTCGATGTCGACCTCGGCAGCTCGGGAGAGCGCGCCGCCCGCTTCCTCGGCACCGGACGGTACCTGGCGATTCAGACGATCATCGTCATCGTCTGGATCTTCCTGAACGTCGCCGTCGTCGCACTTCAGTGGGACCCGTATCCGTTCATTCTGTTGAACCTCGCGTTCTCGACGCAGGCTGCGTACGCGGCGCCATTGATCCTTCTCGCGCAGAACCGTCAGGACGATCGCGACCGGGTCTCGCTGGAAGAGGACCGTGCCCGGGCACAGCAGACGAAGGCGGACACGGAGTTTCTTGCCCGCGAGCTGGCGTCGCTGCGTATCGCCGTCGGTGAGGTCGCGACTCGTGATTACCTGCGGCGTGAACTCGACGAGATCCGCGAGTTGCTGGAACAGATGGGCGGCGAGCCGTCCGCGGCGCCGAAGAAGTCACGGAAGAAGCAAAGCCCACGCAAGCGTGAGGACGGTCCGGCGCCGGAGAGCGACGCCCCGTTCGACGTGGACTAGTTCCGCCCGGGCCGCTTGATAACGGCCGTGTAACGGAACGATCTCGAATCAGGTACCCTCGACCCCGGTTCGCAAACGATCAGGAGGTACCGACGCGTGGGACGTCACAGAAAAGCATCGAATTCCAACGTACGCCGGAATTCGGTGATTGCTCTGACGGGTCTCGTCCCCGCAGGACTCATCACCGCCGCCACCAGCGCAGGCGCGGCCGAGTACATCCCCTTCATGACGACCACCTCCACGGCGCAGGAAGCCGAGCCCGTCGTGGAAACACCCGCCCCCATCGCGGATGACACCGAGGCACAGCCCGTCGCCGCAGCCGAGGCACCCGTCCCGCAGGCAGCACCCGTCCCGGCGCCCGCGCCGGAGATCCCGCCGACTCCCGAGCTGCCGACGAGCCTCGCCGCCAGCCCCATCGCAATCCCGACGGTCAACGTCTCCGCCTACAAGAACGCCGAGCGGATTCTCGCCGAAACCCAGCCCGGCTGCGGAATCAGCTGGACCATCATCGCCGGCATCGGCCGCGTCGAATCCACCCACGCCAACAACGGCAAAGCCGACGACCTCGGACAGCTGCTCGAGCCCATCCTCGGCCCCCGCCTCGACGGATCGCTTGCCGGCAACAACGTCATCGCCGACACCGACGGCGGCGCACTCGACGGCGACCCCAACTTCGACCGCGCAGTCGGACCGATGCAGTTCCTCCCCGAAACCTGGAACCGCTACAAAGCCGACGGCAACGGCGACGGCATCTCCGACCCACAGAACCTCTACGACGCAGCCCTCGCCACCGGCGACTACCTGTGCGACGGCGGCCTGAACCTCCGCGACCTCGGACAGACCACCAAAGCCATCCTGCGCTACAACAACTCCATGGCCTACGTCGCCAACGTCCTCGCCTGGTCCACTGGCTACGCCACCGGCATCGTCCCCACCTCCGACCAGCTCCCGCGCATCCACTAAGGGTCATTCCGCAGGCTCCACTCCCGCCTCCCCCGGGTCATTCCGCAGGCTCCACTCCCGCCCCACTAGCATGAGCTCATGGCAGTACTGACGGAATCCGACGTTCGAAGCGCGCTCTCGAAAGTCATCGATCCGGAAATTCGCAAACCCATCACCGACCTGGGAATGGTCAAGGGTGTCACCATCGGCGACGGAGGATCCGTCGACGTCGGGATCTACCTCACCACTGCCGGTTGCCCGATGAAAACGGAGATCAGCGACCGCGTCACCAAAGCCGTCGCCGATGTCGCGGGAGTCGGCACCATCACCGTCGAACTCGACGTCATGAACGACGAGCAGCGCACCGAACTCCGCAAGTCTCTACGCGGCGATTCCGCGGAACCGATCATCCCGTTCGCTCAACCCGGCTCGCTGACGCGTGTGTACGCCGTCGCGTCGGGCAAGGGCGGCGTCGGGAAGTCGTCGGTGACGGTCAACCTCGCCGCATCGCTGGCCAAGCGTGGTCTGTCGGTGGGTGTGCTCGACGCCGACATCTACGGTCACTCGGTCCCCCGCATGCTGGGCAACGACGCCAAACCCACTCAAGTGGAGAAGATGATCATGCCGCCGCAGGCACACGGCGTGAAGTTCATCTCCATCGCGCAGTTCACCTCGGGCAACACGCCCGTCGTGTGGCGTGGACCGATGCTGCACCGCGCGTTGCAGCAGTTCCTCGCGGACGTGTTCTGGGGCGACCTCGACGTGCTGCTCCTCGACCTCCCGCCCGGCACCGGAGACATCGCCATCTCCGTGGCTCAGTTGATTCCCGGCGCCGAGATCCTCGTCGTGACGACGCCGCAGCAGGCTGCCGCCGAGGTCGCCGAACGCGCAGGCGCCATCGCTCTGCAGACCCGTCAGCGCATCGCCGGAGTCGTGGAGAACATGTCCTGGCTCGAGCTGCCCGACGGCACCCGCATGGACATTTTCGGATCCGGCGGCGGCCAGGATGTCTCGGATCGGCTGACCAAAGCCGTGGGCGCGAAAGTGCCTCTGCTAGGCCAGATTCCACTCGACACTGCAGTCCGTGAGGGTGGCGACGCGGGCACTCCGATCGTGTTGGCGCAGCCCGAGACTCCGGCCGCGCAGGCGTTGGAAGCGGTGGCCAAGCAACTCGCAGTGCGGGAGCGCGGGCTCGTCGGAATGTCGCTGAGCATCGACACCACCCGAAGGGCCTGATACCACCCGAATGCACACCTGTCGAGGGTTGGAGTCTTAGAATTCGCCAAGTCTTACACTTTGGTGAGAATCCTTTTCTTCGATAGAGAGTGGCCTGCATGAAGAAGCCGCAATCGAGTCGGACGGTACTGGTACCGATCGTGCTCGCCCTTTTCGTGACCCTGGTGGGGTCGCTGTTCGGTCCGGCCCTGGCGTCGGCGCAGCAGCCACCGCCGTCCGGACAGAACTACTCCATCGCCACCGATACCACGTTCGCTCCCTTCGAGTTCCAGGACGAGCAGGGCAAACTCGTCGGAATCGACATGGACCTCCTGGCAGCGATCGCCGCGGACCAGGGCTTCACCTACAACGTGGAGCAGGTCGGCTTCGACACCGCCCTGCAAGGCGTCACGAGCGGTCAGTTCAACGGAATGATCGCCGGAATGTCCATCACCGACGCACGAAAGGCGACGTTCGACTTCTCGGACCCGTACTTCGATTCAGGTGTCCAGATGGCAATTCTGGAGTCCAACAACGACATCGAGAGCTACGAGGACCTGCGCGGGAAGTCCGTCGCCGTCAAGAACGGCACCGAGGGTGCAACGTTCGCGGACTCCATCGCAGACCAGTACGGCTTCACGATCCGTAGTTTCGACGACTCGGCGACGATGTTCGAGGAAGTGCGTACCGGCAACTCCGCCGCCGCTTTCGAGGACTACCCCGTTCTCGCCTACGGCATCAACCAGGGCAACGGATTCAAGACCGTCACCGACAAGGAAGCCGGAGCAAGTTACGGCTTCGCCGTCGCCAAGGGCACCAACGCGCAGTTGCTCGAGCAGTTCAACACCGGGCTCGCGAACCTGCGTGAGAGCGGGCAGTACGACGACATTCTCGACACCTACCTCAGCGCGGAAGCGTCGACGTCGGACAACTCGATCCCCGGTCTGATCAAGAGCAGCTGGCAGTTGCTGCTCAAAGGTCTGTGGCTGACGGTCGTTCTCACCGTCATCTCCATCGCGATCGCTCTGGTTCTCGGCGCGATCTTCGGCCTGTTCCGTGTCTCGTCCAACATCGTGCTCCGAGGAATCGGCACGACGTACGTCGACATCTTCCGCGGCACACCGCTGCTCGTGCAGGCATTCTTCATCTACTTCGGTGTCCCTGCGGCACTGAACTTCCAGATGTCCGCATTCACCGCCGGCATCATCACGCTGTCGCTCAACGCGGGCGCCTACATGGCCGAGATCGTCCGAGGCGGAATCCTCGCCGTCGACAAGGGCCAGATGGAAGCGTCGCGAAGCCTCGGGATCAGCTACCTCAAGTCGATGCGCCGCGTCGTCATGCCGCAGGCCATCCGCACGATGATTCCGTCGTACATCAACCAGTTCGTCATCACGTTGAAGGACACCTCGTTGCTGTCGGTCATCGGCCTGGCCGAGCTGACCCAGACAGGCCGACTGATCATCGCCCGCAACTTCGAGTCGTTCAACATGTGGCTGATCATCGGCGTCATGTACTTCATCATCATCATGGCACTCACCAAGCTGTCGAACCGGCTCGAGAAGAGGATCAACAAGTGAGCACCAAGATTTCGATCAAGGCGCTGGAGAAGGCATTCGGCGACAACAAGGTCCTCAAGGGAATCGACGCCGAGATCGCCAACGGCGAGGTCGTCTGCGTCATCGGACCGTCAGGATCCGGTAAGAGCACCTTCCTGCGATGCCTCAACAAGCTCGAGGACATCACCGGCGGCCACGTCGTCGTCGACGGCGTCGACCTGACCGACAAGAACGTCAATCTCGACAAGATTCGCCAGAACATCGGCATGGTGTTCCAGCACTTCAACCTCTTCCCGCACATGACGGCACTCGAGAACGTCATGCTCGCACCCGTCGAGACGAAGAAGATGTCGAAGTCCGAGGCCAAGGACACGGCACTGAAACTGCTCGAGCAGGTCGGACTGTCCGAGCGCGCGGACTACAAGCCCGCGAGCCTCTCCGGCGGTCAGAAGCAGCGCGTCGCCATCGCCCGAGCACTCGCGATGAGCCCGTCGATCATGCTGTTCGACGAAGCCACCTCGGCACTCGACCCCGAAATGGTCGGCGAAGTACTGCAGGTTCTGCGGGACCTCGCCAAGGGCGGCATGACAATGGTCGTCGTCACCCACGAAATGGGCTTCGCCCGCGAGGTCTCGGACCGAGTCATCTTCATGGCCGACGGCGTCATCGTCGAAGAGGGAACCCCGGATCAGCTCTTCGGCAATCCGCAGAACCCTCGGACCCAGGACTTCCTGAACAAGGTGCTGTAAGGCTCGACCCACAGCATGAAGGCGCCACCGCAGCTGTCCGACCCACGGGATCCAGTGCACTGCGGTGGCGCCTTCATGCTGTGACGCTAAGAGCGCTACGTGGCGTCGGAGTCGATGGGCGGGGTCTGGCCTGCGGGCAGTTTCTTCTCGAGCGACGGCTTGGCGGGGGTGTTCGGGGTTCCGTTGGAGCTGCCGTTCGGCTTCTTGGAGTCGAAGTTGCCGGTGAAGATGGAGTCGTCACCGTCGAGCAGGTGTTTGGTGATGACAGCGCGGGGCGTCATGCCGCGGAGCTGATTGAGGTCGGCGAGGGGCTTACGCAGGTCCTCGAAGTCGGTGCCCAGCTCGTCCTTGAGTTGCTGGCTTGCGCCGTTGGCGTATTCCTTGACCTGGCGGATGGACTTGGTGACCCAGCTGATGGCGCCGGGCAGCCGGTCTGGACCGAGGATGACGAGTGCTGCTACCAGGAGAATGACGAGCTCTCCCCAGCCGATGTTGCCGAACACGCCTGCCAGCCTAGTCCGAAACCGGGGTGACCGACACATCGACGAGTCTGCCGGACCGGACCAGCTGAACAGGCGTCGACTGGCCGATTTCGCTCGATTGAACGGCAACGACCAACTCATCGGCACTGGTCACAGCGCGGTCACCGACCTTGGTGATGACGTCGCCCTCGACGATTCCGGCTTCCTGTGCCGGCCCTCCCGCACGCACGTTCGCCACTTCGGCACCGGATGTTGCGTCGTTGATCACCGATCGAGCGTTGATGCCGATGTCCGGGTGTTTCATCTCGCCGGTCCGGATCAGCGATTGAGCTACCTCGGTGACGTCGTCGATCGGGATGGCGAAACCGAGGCCGACCGATCCGCCGCTCTCGCTGCGGATAGCCGAGTTGATGCCGATGACGCGGCCTTCGGCGTCGATCAGTGGTCCTCCGGAGTTACCCGGGTTGATCGCGGCGTCGGTCTGCACTGCGTCGATGACGGCGTCGGTGTCGGTGCCTTCGCCGGACAGTCGAACGGGCCGGTCGAGTGCACTGACGATGCCGCGTGTGACGGTCTTGTTCAGGCCGAGCGGCGAGCCGACGGCGACGACGTCCTCCCCCACCTGGACGTCGGCGGAGTTGCCGAGCTCGGCCACGGTGAGGTTGCCGACGTCGGCCTTGAGCACTGCGAGGTCGGTCTTGATGTCGCGGCCGACGATGTCCGCGGGAACCTTGGTGCCGTCGGAGAACGTCACTTGCAGCGTGGCGCGATCGGGATTGGTGGCCGCCATCGAGATGACGTGGTTGTTGGTGACGATGTAGCCCTCGCCGGCGATGACGACGCCGGATCCGGTGCCTGCGTTCTCGCCGAGCGTGACCTGAATGGACACCACGGACGGCAGGACGGCGTCGGCGACGCGTGCCACCTGCCCTTGGGGCAAGTCCTCGCCGGTCGACTGCGTCAGATTCACCTTCTGGCTGGTCAACGCTCCGGTCACCTCGGCTGTTTCGCGCCCGATGAGGCCGCCGACGAGACCGATGGCCAACGCGACGACGCCGAGAACGACGAGCGCTTTCGGGGCGACCTTCTCGCCGAACAGAACCTCACGGACACCGAGCTTCGGGCCGAACGGTTGGACTGCGGGCTCGGGGATGTCCTCGGCTGCGGCGCCGAGCCTGACGGTGGAGTTCGGGTCGCGCCACGGATCCTCGGGTTCCGGTTCTGCCTCCGGGGGGCCGGTGGGAGCTTCAGGATCGCGCTGCAGCGATTCCTGCGCGTCGGTGGGCCTGCCGAAAGCCTCGGCGAGAACAGGGTCGGGCGCGCGCGAGGTGATTCTGGGCGACGGTTCGCCGCGTCGTGCCGCGGGGGTGAAGGAGCCTTGGACGTCGCTCGGCCGACCGAAGGCGGCAGTGGCGGCAGGATCGACCTCCGGCCGGTAGACCGGACGCGGTGGTAGCCGCGGCGCCTCCGGGTCAGTGTCGGTGCTGCGATCTGTATTGGTGCTCACGCGTTCCCGGTACCCCTCGCTCACGTCGGTCACAGCGGCCAAGATTACACAGGGCGACCCTAACGGCGTCTGCGACGAAGGTTCACGACCGACGTCACGATGACGCGTCGGCGTCGCTCGACCTCTGCTTTGACCTCGGGCGGCTCGCACATCGGGATCTGACTGAGCAGACCGAGCAACGAGTTGGGCATGGACATCTCGCCCGAATCCTTCAGGGCGCTACGCGCCTGTTGCTGGGCATCGACCTCGGCTGCGCACTCCGGGCACTCTGCAATGTGCCGAGCAGCACGTAGGTACGCGTTCATACGCAGCTCACCGTCGGCGAATGCAGCGATCGCTTCGCTGGCCAGATGTTCGGTAGAGCTGAACCGCCGTGGCTCTCGGGCCTGCGTCATCCAACCCTCCTCGTAGCTACTGAACACTGGCGTGAGAAGTGTCGACCTTCCCGTTCACTCGAAGGTACTCCCGTAGCGCCGCGCGTCCACGATGGATACGACTACGCACCGTCCCGAGCTTGACGCCCAGTGTCGCACCGATCTCCTCGTAGGACAGCCCTTCGATGTCGCACAGCACGATCGCTGCACGGAACTCGGGCGCCAACGAGTCCAGCGCGGACTGAAGATCCGGATCCAGCCGGGCGTCGTGATAAATCTGCTCGGGGTTGGGTGTCTCCGACGGCACACGGTCGTAGTCCTCGGGCAGCGCCTCCATGCGGATGCGGTTGCGTCGACGGACCATGTCGAGAAACAGGTTGGTGGTGATGCGGTGCAACCAACCCTCGAACGTTCCCGGCTGGTAGTTCGACAAGGAACGGAACACCCTGATGAACGTGTCCTGCGTCAGATCCTCGGCATCCTGGGCGTTACCGGACAACCGGTAGGCAAGACGGTAGACGCGGTCACCGTGCTCACGGACCAGTTCGTCCCAGGACGGCATGGTGGCGTCCTCGCCGCTGGCATCGAAAGCGGCGGTGCCGCTCAGTTCGGCGGTGTCTAGATCTTCTTTGATCTCGTAGATGGCTGGATCCTCCTGCTCAGGAACACGTACCAGTACAACCAGCGACACCGCCGGGATGTTCCTGTTTCGCGTTGCTCGTCGATCAAGCGATCACAAGTAGCTTCTCCCACTCGCGTGTGGCCGACGTGTGAATAACCTGAGGTGCCGCTGAGAAACCTGTCCGCTCGGAAATTCGTCCGGGTCACGTTAATGTCGCAGGGTGCCGACTAATGCCGAGAGATTGCTGTCGTATGCCGAGGAATCCGCCCAGGAGGACGACGTTCTCGTCTCGGCCCGCGAACGCGCCGAGGACCTCGGTGCAGCACCCGTGCCGGCCTCCGTCGGCGCGATTCTCAGCATCTTCACTCAGATGCTCGGCGCCAAGACCGTCGTCGAGATCGGGACCGGCGCCGGCATCAGCGGCCTCTGGTTGCTCGACGGGATGCGCGAGGACGGCGTACTCACGACCATCGACACCGAACCGGAATACCAGCGCGCGGCCAAGGAAGCGTTCCGAGCCGGAGGTATCCCGCCGTCACGTACGCGATTGATCAACGGGTGGGCGCTCGACGTCCTCCCTCGCCTCGCCGACGACACCTACGACCTCGTGTTCATCGACGCCAGCCCCGTCGACCATCTTCATTTCGTTCAGGAGAGCGTCCGACTACTACGCCCCGGCGGTGTATTGGTGCTACACAACGCACTGCTGAACGGCCGGGTGCCGGACTCGACTCAGCGCGACGCCACCACCGTCGCAGTCCGGGCAGCAGCCCGAGCCATCGCCGAAGACGAGCGTCTCACCACCGTCCTGCTTCCGCTCGGCGACGGACTGATCTGCGCTTCGCGCAGCTGACCTTGGGTCATTTCGCAGGCTCCACTCCCGGGGCTTCGCGCAGCTGACCTTGGGTCATTTCGCAGGCTCCACTCCCGGGGCTTCGCGCAGCTGACCTCGGGTCTCCGCAGGCTCCACTCCCGGGGCTTCGCGCAGCTGACCTCGGGTCGTTCCGCAAGCTCCACTCCCGGGGCTTCGCGCAGCTGACCTTGGGTCATTTCGCAGGCTCCAGACGAATTGGGTCATTCCGCAGACTCAAATCCGTCAGATCCAGACGCCCTTGCCGACGGAGACGACGCCGCCTGCGGAGACGTTGAAGCGTTCGTTGTCGCGTTCCATGTCGACGCCGATGATTTCGCCGGGCCCGACGACGACGTTCTTGTCCAGGATCGCCCGGCGAACCACTGCGCCCTTGCCGATGCGTACGCCTGGCATGAGGACGCTGCCTTCGACGGTGGCACCGTCGTCGATCATGACGTTGGAACTGAGTACCGAATTGCGGACGGTCGCGGCCGAGAGAATGCATCCGGCGCCGACGACGGATTCCTGCGCGAGCCCGCCCTGCACGAACTTGGCGGGTGGGAGGTTCTCGGCGGCGCCGCGGATGGGCCAGCGGCGGTTGTAGAGGTTGAAGATCGGGTGCACGGACACCAGGTCCATGTGTGCGTCGTAGAAGGCGTCGATGGTTCCGACGTCGCGCCAGTATCCGCGGTCGCGTTCGGTGGCGCCGGGTACGACGTTGTCGTTGAAGTCGTAGACCGAGGCGACACCGGCTTCGACGAGTGCGGGAATGATGTCGCCGCCCATGTCGTGGTCAGAGTCGGAGTTCTCCGAGTCCGCTTTGATGGCGTCGATCAGTACTTTCGTCGTGAAGACGTAGTTGCCCATCGATGCGTAGGTGACGTTGGGGTCGTCGGGTGTGCCTGGAGGCTGAGCGGGCTTTTCCAGGAACTGGGTTATCTTGCCGTTCTCGTCGCTGTCGATGCATCCGAACGCGAAGGCCTCGCTGCGCGGCACCCTGATCCCGGCGACGGTGACGCCTGCACCGGAGTCGATGTGCTGCTGGACCATCTGCTCGGGGTCCATGCGGTAGACGTGGTCGGCACCGAAAACGACTATGTACTCGGGGTCTTCGTCGTAGACGAGGTTGAGCGACTGGAAGATGGCGTCGGCGCTGCCGGTGTACCAGCGTGGGCCGAGGCGTTGCTGCGCCGGCACCGGGGTGATGTACTCGCCGGCGAATCCGGACAGCCTCCAGGTCTGGGAGATGTGGCGGTCCAGTGAATGGGACTTGTACTGGGTCAGCACGCACAGCCGGAGGTATCCGGCGTTGACGAGATTGCTCAGAACGAAGTCGATCAGTCGGTACGCGCCGCCGAACGGTACGGCTGGCTTTGCTCTGTCCGCGGTCATGGGGTAGAGCCGCTTACCCTCACCGCCGGCAAGCACGATCCCTAGAACATGCGGTTGTGTCCTCACAGAGCCAACCTATCCGCACTGGGTGAAGCTTGCTAGCAGTACACGCGTTTCACCGCGGGAATGTAGGTTTACAGATGTGCGCGTGGCGATGATGACTAGGGAATACCCGCCGGAGGTCTACGGAGGCGCCGGGGTGCATGTCACCGAACTCGCGGCGCAGCTGAAAGCGCTGTGCGAGGTCGACATCCACTGCATGGGTGCGCCGCGGGACACCGCGCACGTCCATGATCCCGATCCGGCACTGAAAGGCGCCAATGCGGCGCTGACGACCCTGTCGGCGGAGCTGAGAATGGCGAACGCCGCGGCGGACGCGGACGTGGTGCACTCGCACACCTGGTACACCGGTCTCGCCGGCCACCTGGCCGCGGAGTTGTACGACGTTCCGCACATCCTCACCGCGCATTCGCTCGAGCCTCGCCGTCCGTGGAAGGCCGAGCAGCTGGGCGGCGGCTACCGCATCTCGTCGTGGTCCGAGCGCAATGCCGTCGAGTACGCCGACGCGGTCATCGCCGTCAGCGAGGGCATGGCCAAGGACGTCCTCGATGCCTACCCGCGCCTGGACCCGCAGCGTGTTCATGTGGTGCGCAACGGAATAGACACCGAGAACTGGCACGCCGGACCCGCCGCGGATCCGTCGGATTCCGCGTTGGACGCCATCGGTGTCGACCTGGATCGGCCGATCGTCGCGTTCGTCGGGCGGATCACGCGCCAGAAGGGCGTCGGGCATCTGATCGCGGCCGCGCACCATTTCGATCCGTCGATTCAGCTGGTGCTCTGCGCGGGCGCTCCCGATACTCCGGAGATCGCCGCGGAGACCGAACGTGCGGTTGCCGAGCTGTCCGCTGCGCGCGACGGCGTCCACTGGGTGCGCGAAATGCTTCCCACCGAAAAGATCCGCGAAATACTTTCTGCGTCACAGGTTTTCGTCTGCCCGTCGGTGTACGAGCCACTGGGCATCGTCAACCTCGAGGCCATGGCAGCGGAAACCGCGGTGGTCGCGTCCGACGTCGGCGGCATCCCGGAGGTCGTCGACGACGGTGTCACCGGTCGCCTCGTGCACTACAACGCATACGAACCGCAGGCGTTCGAGCAGGCTCTGGCCCGGACGGTCAACGAGGTCGCGCTGGATCCGACGCTCGCGGCATCGATGGGCAAGGCCGGTCGTGCCCGTGCCGTCGCAGAATTCTCGTGGGCGGCCATCGCTCAGCAGACGCTGGACGTCTACTCCGCGGCGCTCGCCCGTCGCTCGTAGGTTCCGACGACGACCGACGCGGTCACGGCCACCGGCTCGGACAAGGATTCGATTGCGGCACGCCTGTCCGCTTCGGTGGTGTGCCGAACGGACGGACCCATCCCGACGAGGCTGCCCACCTCGGCGTGGGTGAGCTCCATGCGGTATTCGACGGCTGTCCGGTCCACCTGGTCGAACCCTCCGGACAGGGAATCGCCGAGCCGCCTGGCCTTGTCCTCGTCCACGCCGATGAGGCCGAGTTCGCCGATCAGTTCCTGTTGATGCCGGACGGTGGGGGTGACGACGACGAGCCTGCCTCCCGGTGCGAGGACCCGCCTGGATTCTGCGGCGTTGCGCGGCGAGAAGACACAGGTGATCGCGTCGAGCGAGCCGGAACGGACGGGTAGACCGTTCCAGACGTCGGCGACCACGGACCCGATCGCGGGATGAGCCTGCGCCGCACGACGAGCCGCGGCCTTGGACACGTCGATGCCGATTCCGCGTCCACCGGTGCGATCGAGGACGGCCGCCAGATAATGACCGCTGCCGACGCCGATCTCGAGCACGGTGCGAGACGCACCGACCGCGTCGACGAGGGCCGCCGTCACCCGGTCGAAGTGGCCGGTGCTCAGGAACGCGGTGCGGGCCGCGATCATGTCCGGTGAGTCGCCGGTGATCTTGCCTGCGCTGCCCGGTTGGAGACTGACGTATCCCTGACGTGCGACGTCGAACGAATGCCCTCGATCGCACAGGAGAGTGCGGTCCTCCACGTCGAGGTCGGAGCCGCAGTGCGGGCAGACGAGCAGGTCGATCACGTCGGCGAGCACGACACACCCCGCCTACCGCGCACCCCGACCACCACTAAGCCCCACCTGCCGGAATCGGCAAGCGGGGCTGGGCACAGAAACGAAAAACAGTTAACCGGTGACGCCTTTCAGCTCTTCACCGAGGGCGGCTGCCTCGTCAGGGGTGAGCTCGACGACCAGGCGTCCTCCGCCTTCGAGCGGCACCCTCATCACGATCCCTCGTCCCTCTTTGGTTGCTTCGAGGGGACCGTCCCCGGTCCGGGGCTTCATCGCCGCCATCCTCTGCTCCCTCCAGATCTGCGCCACCCAGCTCTGCGCTTCGGCCAAAAAAGTGTTCTCGCCGTGAGCGAGAATGGTTCTTGCGCTCCATTCTTCCCTATCGGGACCGATACCGGGAACTGGAGTCGGTATTCGGGGACTTCACCCAACATCCCGTCAGGTGATCGTCGACCATTCCGGTGGCCTGCATCAATGCGTAAGCCGTGGTCGGACCGAAGAACCGCAGCCCACGACGCTTGAGCTCCTTGGCCATCGCGGTGGATTCGGTGGTCACCGCAGGTACGTCCGATATCGAATCGAGACGCTGTCCTCGCGGGGCCGGAGCGAACGACCAGAGCAGCGAATCGAGGTCGGGGTCCAGGTCGAGGATCACCCTCGCGTTGCCGATGGCTGCGTCGATCTTGGCGCGGTTGCGCACGATCGAACTGTCCTGCATCAGCCGCTCGGTGTCCGCGGCGCCGAATGCCGCGACCTTCTCCGGATCGAATCCGGCGAAGGCGCGACGGAAGTTCTCGCGCTTGCGCAGGATCGTGATCCACGCCAATCCGGACTGGAACGCTTCGAGACACAATCGTTCGTACAGGGCGTCTCGGCCGTGGAGTTCACGACCCCATTCGGTGTCGTGATAGGTCCGGTACAGCTCGTCGTCGGTTGCTCCCCACGGGCACCGCAGCTTGCCGTCGGGGCCGGGTACGGCCGTCACTTGTCCACGTTCGTCGTATCGTCCAGGCGCGACCGGAGCAGGTCGATCTCCGCGGCGAGTCGTTCCAGGGCCCAGTCGACTTCGCTGGGCTTGTAGCCACGCAACGTCTGCTGGAACTTGAGGTCTTTCACGTCGTCGCCAGTCACGCCCTCGGCAGGTAGGACGGTGGCCGTCGTCCCCTCGGGCAATGGTTCGAGCTCTTCACCGCGACCGAACACGGCACTTGCGACGAAGAAGAGCAGGGCTGCGATGACCGCGATGACGACGACGTACAGCAGAAGCGTCAGCATCGCAGAATCTTCTCACAGCCCTGCTCTCGAACGGTTCTGCGCGTTACACGTGCAAGGTGTTGATGGCGGGTCGATCGGCCAACGACACCTCGGTGGAGAACGGCACGAAGGAATCTCCGTCGACGCGGAACTGCATCAGTCCGGCCCCCGAGTCCACCATTCCGCAGCGGTTCAACATGGTGCCCACGATCTGACGGCTCATCGCGCCCAGTTCCACCAGCGGGCGGTTGCGGTGTTTGCGGACACCGAGATTGACCTGACCGATCGCGCCGAGTCCCAGTTTGTCGTAGGTGTCGAGCAACAGCCCGATCTCCACGCCGTAGCCGGGCGCGAACGGCACCGCGGAGAGGAGCTCTCTCGTTCCCGCGTACTCCCCGCCCAGCGGTTGGATCACGCCGGTGAGCTCCGGGCGCATGGCGGCGAGCATCGGCCGGGCAACCAGTTCGGTGACCCTGCCACCGCCGTTGGCGTCCTCGGTGCCGCTGGTGCGCAACGGACGTCGGTAGTAGCCCTTCACCAGATGGATACCGTCGCCCATCAACAGGGGGCCGAGAAGCTTGGGTACGAACGCCGGGTCCGGGTTGATCAGATCGGAGTCGACGAACGCGATCAGATCACCCGTCGAGGCAGCGATCGCTCGCCACAGCACTTCACCTTTGCCCTTGACCGGGTCGAGTCCGGGAATTGCTTCCTCGCGACTGATCACTCGTGCGCCGGCGGCCGTGGCACGTTCGGCGGTGGCGTCGGTCGACCCGGAGTCCAGGACGATCAGTTCGTCGACGAGACCACCGAGCAACGGGTGGATGGTATCCACTACTGCCGCGACGGTGTCTTCCTCGTCGAGCGCAGGCAGTACGACGGAGATGGTGCGGCCCGCCTTCGCTGCCTCGAGTTCGGCGATGGACCACGACGGGGTGTCCCACGTATTGGTGTCCGCCCATGAATCCAGGACGGTGGTTCGGTCCGCAAGCGTCATGCCAGCCCCCTGACGGTCCGCACCGGAGCCCTGTTTCCCTGTATCGCCGCAACCATGTCTACGACTCTTCTGGTCGACGCAACCTCGTGCACCCGGAACATTCGGGCGCCGCCTGCTGCGGCCAATGCTGTCGCTGCCAATGTTCCCTCCAACCGGTCGGCGAGTTCTACACCTAGAGTCTCCCCGATAAAATCCTTGTTGCTCAGCGCCATGAGCACTGGCCATCCGGTGTTTACAAGAACGTCCACGCGACGCAACAACTCGAGCCCGTGGAAGGTGTTTTTGCCGAAATCATGGGTCGGATCGACGAGAATCGAGTCGCGACGCACACCCGCGGCAACAGCTTTCTCGGCCGCGGCTGTCACTTCCTCGACGACATCGGCAACGACATCGGTATAGCGAACACGGTGTGGTCGGGTACGCGGTGTGGCACCTCCGGTGTGCGAGCAGACAATGCCGACGCCTTCCTCGGCGGCCACCCCGACGAGGCCAGGGTCCGCCCCGGCCCACGTGTCGTTGATGAGATCGGCACCGACACCGCACGCAAGCCTCGCCACGTCGCTACGCCAGGTATCGACACTGATCAGCAGATCCGGGTACTCACCGCGGATGGCCTCGACGAACGGAACGACGCGACGGATCTCCTCGGCAGCGTCGACGAGCACACCCGGGCCCGCCTTGACGCCGCCGATGTCGACCATGTCGGCACCCTCGGCGACGGCGCGATGGACCGACGCCATCGCCGCCTCGTCGGTGAAGTTCGCACCCTTGTCGTAGAAGGAATCAGGAGTGCGGTTGACGATCGCCATGACGAGCGCGCGATCGTCGGCCACCGGCTTGCCGCAGAGAGTGCTCATGCTTTCAATACTGGCACGGGCATTATTTGCTGCTGGGCGCCTTACCTGCCGCGACCTCGTCGACGTAACCGTCGTACGCCTTGTCGTAACCGCCGGACTTGCCGCGCAGCACGTAGAGCTCGCTCTCCCCGTCCTCCTCGTAGCCGAGCTTGCGGAGGGCGACCTTCTGGCTCTTGAACGTGGACGTCTGTTCGAGGCTGTCGACGACGCGCACGAACAACGGCACGGCGTACGTCGGAAGCTTGTCGTACAGATGCGCTGCGACGGCTTTGCCGTCGAACGACTCACCGTCGCGCAACGTCACCGCAGCCATGCCTGCCTTGCCGTCGGCACCGTCGATGTCGACGCCGTAGACGACGGCACCGTCGATGGCGGAATGGCCGCCGAGGGCACCTTCCACCTGTGTGGTCGCGACGTTCTCACCCTTCCAGCGGAACGTGTCGCCGAGGCGGTCGACGAAAGCGACGTGCAGGAAACCCTGCTTACGCACGAGGTCGCCGGTGTCGAACCATGCGTCGCCGTCCTTGAACCCGTCGCGGACGAGCTTCTTCTCGGTGGCCTCGTCGTCGGAGTAGCCGTCGAACGGGGCGCGATCGGTGACCTTGGAGAGCAGCAGACCGACCTCACCGTTCCCGACCTTCCGCAGCTTGCCGTTCTGACCGCGCTTGGCCTTGCCGGACTCCTCGTCGTACTCGACCACCGCGTACGGCAGCGGGCAGATTCCCGCGGTCTTCTTCATGTTCAGCGCATTGATGAAGGCGATGTTGCACTCGCTGGCGCCGTAGAACTCGGCGACGCGTTGGATGCCGAACCGTTCGGTGAACTCCTCCCAGATCTCCGGGCGAAGGCCGTTGCCGACGACGAGCTTGACCGTGTTGTCCCGGTCGGTCGCCTTCTTCGGCTGGGTGAGCAGGTACCGGCACAGCTCACCGATGTAGGTGAACGCCGTGGCCTTGTTCACCTTGATGTCTTCCCAGAAATTGCTGACCGAGAACTGCTTGCCGATCGCCATCGTCGCACCACCGGCGAGCACCGAGGACAGCGTCACCGTCAGAGCATTGTTGTGATAGAGCGGCAGGCAGCAGTAGATGACGTCGTCGCTACGCAGACGCACACCCATGTTGCCCAGACCGGACATCGACTTGAGCCACCGGAAATGGCTCATCAGGCTCGCCTTCGGCATTCCCGTCGTGCCCGAGGTGAAGATGTAGAACGCCTTCTCCTTCGCCAGGATCTCCGCGGTGACCGACGGATTCTTCGGCGACGCCTTCTGCGACAGCTCGTCCAGTTCCTTCAGCGGCAGCACCGAACCGGCCTGCGGAGCAGCCTCGAGCGAATCGAGTGCCTCTTGCGTGTTCTCGTCGAACACCAGGACCTTCGCATCGAGAATTCCCAGGCTGTGCTCGAGCACGTCACCACGCTGGTTGTAGTTCAGCATTCCAGCCGTCGCACCGAGCTTGACCGCAGCCAACGCCGCGAACAGAGCCTCCGGGCGGTTCTTGCTCAACACCCCGACGACATCCCCGCGCGTCACACCCCGGTCCGCGAAGACAGCAGCGTACCGATTGACGATCGCATTGGCGTCCGCGTACGACGTGGACTCCCCTTCGAACCGCACGAACGGCCTGTCACCGTTCTTCGCCGCAGCATCCTGGAACACGAGGCCGATCGACGCCTTGTGATGGGGTTTGCGGGTGAACCCGGCGACACCCCGAAGCAGGCTGGGCACCTCCGTCACCATTTTCGGCAACGCGACGGCGACGTCGGTCACCTTGATCTTCTGACGGGCATCGACAGCCATGAACTCCCCTTAGTCCGATGTGACCTTGCTAACCTTACTCCAGAGTAACGTCCGAATTCGAGGTCACTCCGCAGGCTCCGCTCCCGGCCGTTTTCGAGGTCACTCCGCAGGCTCCGCACATGCATCCAGTGCACCCCGGACGGTGTCGGTTCTGACCAGCGCGTCCAGGGCCCGCTGTTGCACGAATCCCGTCGAGGACAGGCTGTCGATCCACTGTAGGAGTCCGTCGTAGTGACCGACCGGGTCCAGCAGAACGATCGGTTTGGCGTGCATTCCCAGGTAACCCGCTGTCCAGGTCTCGAACAGTTCCTCGAGCGTCCCGATGCCTCCCGGCAACGTGATGAACGCGTCGGCGCGGTCCTCCATGATCTTCTTTCGCTCGCGCATGGTGTCGGTGACGATCAGTTCGTCGGCGTCGACGTCGGCGACTTCACGGTGGACGAGCGCCTTCGGGATCACGCCGACGGTGTTCGCGCCTGCCGCGCGAGCTGCCTCCGCGACGGCGCCCATCATCGACACGTTGCCGCCGCCGGACACCAGCCCCCATCCTCGGCGTCCGATCTCCGTTCCCAGCTCGCGCGCCAAGTCGATGAACGACCGATCGACGGGCCCCGACGCGCAGTACACGCAGACGTTCCAACTCATGACTGCTCCCCCGTTGTGCTTTGGATGATCCGCACGGCTTCCTCGACGCTGTCCGTGCAGTGGATGAGTTCCAGGTCGGACGGCGAGACCTTGCCTTCGGCGACGAGGGTGTTCTTGATCCACTCGATCAGACCGGACCAGAAGTCGGTGCCCAGCAGGATGATCGGGAACCTGGTGACTTTCCGGGTCTGAACGAGGGTGAGTGCCTCGAACAGTTCGTCGAGGGTGCCGAATCCGCCGGGTAGGCACACGAATGCCTGGGAGTACTTGACGAACATCGTCTTTCGGACGAAGAAGTAGCGGAAGTTGACGCCGAGATCGACCCAGTCGTTGAGTCCCTGCTCGAACGGAAGCTCGATCCCGAGGCCGATGGAGAAGCCGTCGGCGTCGGATGCGCCGCGGTTGGCTCCTTCCATGACGCCGGGCCCGCCACCGGTGATGACGGCGAATCCGGCCTCGGCGAGGCTTTGTCCGAGCTGCCGGCTGCGCTCGTACTCCGGGTGATCCTGCGGGGTGCGGGCGGAGCCGAATACCGTGACGGCCCTTGGCACCTCGGCGAGCGCACCGAACCCTTCGACGAATTCACTCTGGATGCGGAGCACCCGCCACGTGTCGGTGTGGATCCAGTTGCCGGGGCCGCGTTGATCCAGCAGACGCTGATCCGACGTGGACGTCTCGGAGTTGCGTCCGCGCCGCAACACCACCGAACCCTTGTGCCTAGCTGCCTTGTCGTCGTCCATGCGGACAGGCTATCCGGCGGCCCTTCACGACTTCGAGAGATAGGCACGAAGGACTGCTGCGACGTCGGTGATCTGTGCTGTCGGCACCCGCTCGTCACGCTTGTGCGCCAGATTCGGGTCGCCCGGCCCGTAGTTCACGGCGGGGATACCGAGAGCGGAGAACCTGGAGACGTCGGTCCACCCGTACTTGGCGCGGAATTGGCCACCTGCGGCCTCGATCAGCGCAGCCGCGGCAGGAGCTCCGAGGCCGGGCAGTGCACCGGGCGACGAGTCGGTGACCTCGACGCCGACATCGAGCCCGGCGAACACGTCGCGAACATGACCGACGGCCTGCTCGACGCTGCGGTCGGGGGCGAATCGGAAGTTGACGTCGAGCTCGGCGGCGTCGGGGACGACGTTTCCCGCGACGCCTCCGGAGATGCGCACCGCTTGCAGTCCTTCGCGGTAGACACAGCCGTCGATGTCGACCTGCCGGGCTTCGTATGCCGTCAGCCGGTCCAGCACTGCACCGAGTTTGTGAACGGCGTTGTCTCCCAGCCATGATCGGGCACTGTGCGCACGGGTGCCACTCGCCGTCAGGCGCACCCGCAGAGTGCCCTGGCAGCCGGCCTCGATGAACCCTCCCGACGGCTCACCCAGAACGGCGACGTCCGCCTGCAACCACTCCGGCAGTTCACGTTCGATGCGGCCGAGTCCGTTCTTGGACGCCGCGATTTCCTCGCAGTCGTAGAAGACCAAGGTCAGGTCGTGGGCAGCGTCGACGGTGGCCGCCAGGTGCAGAAAGACTGCGTCCCCGGATTTCATGTCGACCGTGCCGCAACCGTGGATCACGTCGCCGTCGGCGTGGTCGCGTTCACGACGGCTCGGCACGTTGTCCGCGATCGGAACGGTGTCGAGGTGCCCGGCGAGCATCACGCGAGTGGGCAGGCCGCGGTGTGTCCGCGCGAGTACAGCGTTGCCGTTCCTGACGATCTCGAACCCGGTTGTCTGCTCGCGCAGTGCGGCTTCGACGGCGTCGGCGATCACCGACTCGTCCTCGGAGACGCTGGGGATGTCGACGAGTGCGGCTGTCAGGTCGATCGGGTCGGCGTGCAGATCCAGGCGGGGAACACTCATCGGACGATTTTAAGCTCTAGCCGAGGTCGCGGCCGCCGGGGATCTCGTACACCGACCCGTCGAAGCCCGCCCGGAACAGCCGTCCGCTGGAGAAGCCCTGCTCGCCCCGTCCGTAGATCACGACGCTCGAGGTGGGGATTCCGCTGCCGAGGACGCAGTACTGCCCGGGCGCATCGATTCGGACGATCTGGCCTCGGGTGTTCAGCGGCACGACCGGACGGCCGGCGGAATCGAGGGTGAGCCCGTCCGGTGCGCTGAGCGAGTCGAGTCCGTTCAGGTCGAGAATGCTCTCCGGTGCGGACGGGTTCGCGATGGGAATTCTGCTGACGCCCGAGTTCACGAACGTTCGGGAGACGTACAGGTACCGACCAGCGTCGTCGAGCACCGCGCCGTTGGCACTGGGTAGCCGCGCCCACGCGGGGTTCACCGTCCCGTCCGGCGCGACCTGGCCGACCAGGCTACCGAAATCGTTTGTCGCGTACACAGTTCCGTCGTCGGCCACGGCAAGACCGTTGGCTGCGCTGAGGCCGGTGGCGAACGTGCTGGTCTCGAGCGTGTCGATATTCAACCGCACGATCCCGGCTGCCTTGACGATGTCGCCGACGATGACGGTCGGGTTGGCTCCGTAGCCGACGAGCAGGGTGCCGTCGGGCATCCAGGCGAGCGCGCCACCGCCGCCGGGGACACGCGCGATCTCGTAGGCGGGCAGCCCAGGTGCGTCGATCCGGAAGACGCCTCCGGTGATGATGTCCGTCGTGTAGAGCCTGCCCGCCGAGTCGACGGCGAGTCCTTCGAGCGCCGCGCCGCCGACCGAACCGACCCGGACCGGTGCCGCAGCGGCCGCGCAGTCCGGTGCCGCGGACGCGGCCGGTGTCCCGACGAGCACCGCGCCGGTGGCGGCAACCGCCGCCACGGTCACTGCTGTCACTGCTGTCCGAATTCGTTTCACTATGCGCACGTTCGTCCCCCACACGTCGATGGCTCCCCGCTACCCACGTTCATGTCTACACCCCGGCGGTGACATCCATCGGCCGTGTCCACACCCTGCGGACCCACACCGTATTCTCGATACCTGTGAGCGCACAGGGAGCATCTGCAATCGGTCTTGCCAACATCACCACCGGCGGAGTCGTACTCGACACCTGGTACCCGAGCCCTGAGCTCGGTGACTACACCGATTCCGGCACCACCCGACTCGACGGTGCGGACATCCCCGCCGAGCTCGCGGCACTCGTCGGCCCGGACGAGGCTCGCGGCGTCGACGTCGTGGCCGTGCGCACCACCATTGCGTCCGTCGACGATGCACCTGTCGATGCGCACGACGTCTACCTTCGCCTTCACCTGCTCTCTCACCGACTCGTGCAGCCGCACGGTGTCAACCTCGACGGCCAGTTCGGATTCCTCGCCAACGTCGTGTGGACCAACTTCGGCCCGGCTGCGGTGGAGAGCTTCGAGACCGTTCGCGCTCGCCTTCGTGCCCGCGGCCAGGTCACCGTGTACTCGATCGACAAGTTCCCCCGCCTCGTCGACTACGTCGCCCCCTCCGGCGTGCGGATCGCCGACGCCGACCGTGTGCGCCTCGGTGCACACCTGGCCAGCGGTACCACCGTCATGCACGAGGGCTTCGTGAACTTCAACGCCGGGACGCTCGGTAACTCGATGGTCGAGGGTCGCATCTCGGCCGGAGTCGTCGTCGGCGACGGCTCCGACGTCGGCGGCGGCGCGTCCATCATGGGTACGTTGTCCGGCGGCGGAAAGAACGTCATCTCGGTGGGTAAGAGCTGCCTGCTCGGCGCCAACTCCGGTCTGGGTATCTCGCTCGGTGACGACTGCGTGGTGGAGGCCGGTCTCTACATCACCGCGGGCACCAAGGTGTCCGGTCCCGACGGCACCGTGGTCAAGGCTGCGACGCTCAGCGGAAAGAGCAATCTGCTCTTCCGTCGGAACTCCGTGTCCGGTGCGGTGGAGGTCGTTCCGTGGAAGGGCACCGGCGTCGAGTTGAACGCTGCTCTGCACGCGAACGACTGATTTGCCGGTTGTATACTGACCCCCGCGCTTCCGCTTGGGAGCTTCCCGCGGCTTGACGCTCGGCCCGGACGTTGCACCGAATCTGTCGAGAAGGCGCTCCATGAGTGTGACGTTGGTACTCGGGGCGTGCGGCGGGGCCGGGACCACGACGACGTCGGTCGGTCTTGCCAATGCTCTTTCGCTGCACGGGAAGTCCGTGGTGGTCGTCGACGCGACCGTTGGCGGCGGTGATCTCGTCGAACGCGCCGCCGACAACACTGTCACCGCAGCGACCGTCGAATCGGGGTATGTCGGCGTCGAGTTGTCGACCACCAGTACCGGGGCACAAGTGCTGGGTCGGGCGTGGCCGGACTCGATCGACCCCGACTTCGGCCGTCTCGATTGGCATCTGACCTGCACGACCGACGCGGCGATCTACGATTTCGGGCACGGAAGTGTGGAACGCGACAGCGCGAACCCACTGCGGAGCGGGCCGTCGGCAGCTGTGGTGCTCGTGGTCCCTGCGAGGCCCGATGCCGTTCGACGATCGAGGGCTGCGCTCCACACGATCGGGTTGGCTGCCGGTGAGAAAGCACTGCGCCGCACCACTGTTGTGGTCGCGCACTGCACTCCAGGACCGAACACCTCGGCGGTCGACGACGTGCGGCGCGACCTCGACCGAGTCTTCGACGTTCTCGAAGTGCCCTACGATCCGCACCTCTCGTCCGGATCCACTGTCACCGCAGCTGATCTGTCGCCTTCCACGACACAGGCTTACGCGCGCATTCTCACATCGACCATCCGCTCGGTATGGGGCACACTGTCGGCGTGACAATTCCCAAACCTCGATTCCGCCTCCCGATAGTGGGTGACATCCTCAGCATCGATGCGGCAAAACCGACCCAGCGTGAACTGAAGATGGCGTCGGAATTGGGACCGATATTCGAACGGAAGATCCTGTCGCACCGCCTTGTCGTGGTCAGCGGTGCTGATCTGGTGGCCGAGCTGAACGACGAGACACGGTTCGCCAAGTTTCTCGCACTCCCCCATCGCAAGCTGCGTGCACTGGGTGGCGACGGCTTGTTCACCGCGTTCAACTCCGAGCCCAACTGGGGTGCGGCACATCGAGTTCTGATGCCAGGATTCAGCCGGGATGCAATGCAACGTCATCACCACGTCATGCAGGGCGTGGCGAACGAGCTCACCTCGCACTGGCGGACGCGCTCCGACCAGTCGATCGACGTGACGGCGGATCTGAACAAGCTGACACTGGAGAACATGGCCCGCGCCGGGTTCGGCTACAGCTTCGACTCGTTCCGACGAGACGACGACGCATTCGTATCCGCGATAGTCCGCGTGCTCGGTCACGTGAACCGGACGTCGAACGACCTGCCGTTCATGCGGTTGTTCGACAGGAAAGCTCGGGTCCGGAACGAGCGCGACATCGAGTACGTGCACGGCGTGGTCGACGACGTCATTCGGAAAAGGATGCTGGACACAGAGACTCGTCACGACGACCTGCTCGATCTCATGCTGCACACCCCCGATCCCGAGACCGGGGAACTGCTCGACAAGGTGAACATTCGCCACCAGGTTCTGACGTTCCTCGTCGCGGGAAACGAAACCACCGCGGGTACCTTGGCGTTCGCGTTGTACTTCCTCGCGACACATCCCCATGTCGCCGCCCGAGTCCGCCAAGAGGCGGACAACGCATCCGACGTGGTGAGCTACGCGGACGTCTCCAAGTTGCGCTACACCCGCAGCGTCGTCGACGAGACGCTACGTCTCTGGCCGTCGGCTCCCGGTTACTTCCGTAAGGCGCGTCAGGACACGTCGTTGGCGGACGGCAAATATCCGATGAAGGCCGGTGAGTGGGCATTCGTACTGACACTCGGGTTGCACCGCGACCCGATCTGGGGCCCGGATTCTCACGTCTTCGATCCTGATCGTTTCTCATCGGCCCGCTCGAAATCTCGCCCGGCGCAGGCGTACAAGCCGTTCGGAACCGGAATGCGCGGCTGCATCGGGCGTCAGTTCGCGCTGCACGAATCTGTGCTGACGCTCGCGCACTTGGTGCGGTCCTTCGACTTCGACCTCGAAGACGGCTACGAACTGGACATCCAGGAATCGTTGACGCTGAAGCCGCAGAACATGCGCATGAGGGTTCGGCAGCGCTCGATCACCCCGAGCGCCGGCGATGCCAGGTGCGCGCTCTAGCCGATCGAGTTCAGCGATACCAGGGTTCGTGTGACTGCCCGTGCCGCCTCGACGCCTTTCTTCTCGAGGTGGTCGGCGAAGAAGTCGGTGTGATCGGCGTGTTCGTGGAAGTGGTGCGGAGTCAGCACCACCGAGAAGACGGGAACGTCGGTGTCCAGTTGGACCCGCATGAGGCCGTCGATGACGGCGGTTTCCACGAATTCGTGTCGGTAGATTCCGCCGTCGACCACCAGGGCTGCGGCGACGATGGCCGCGTAGCGGCCGGTCCGTGCGAGTCGCTGGGCGTGCAGCGGAATTTCGAACGCGCCCGGTACCTCGAAAATCTCGACGTCGGCACCGAATTCGGCGACGAAACCCTCGCGTGCTCGATCGACGAGTTCCTTGTGCCAGGTGGCTTGCACGAATGCGACGGTTCGGGGCTGCTCGGTCATGGTCATAATGCTAGACGCCTCCGTGAGTCGATGACGCCGGTATCGAAACCGGCAAGGTGAAGTCCGCCGTGGAACCGTGCATGCTCGATCTTCAGGCACTTGTCCATCACCACGGACAGTCCTGCGCGTTCGGCGTCGCGCGCGACCTCGTCGTGTACGAGTCCGAGTTGCAGCCAAATCGTTTTCGCTTGGACGGCAATTGTTTCCGCCAACACGGCCGGCAGGTCGTCGTGTTTGCGAAAGACGTCGACGAGGTCCGGTCTCACCGGAAGGTCGGCAAGTGTGGGATACACCGGCGTGCCCTCGATCTCGGTGATCGTGGGGTTGACGAGGTAGATGTCGTACGCGCTCGTCGACGACAGATACTTGTTCACGAAATAGCTTGCACGCGATGGATTTTTCGATGCGCCGACGATCGCGACCGACGTGGTCTGCTGAAGGATCTGCCTGATGCTCATGACCGCTCCCGTCCCGTTGCCGCCGTGAGCGCCTGGTCGAGGTCCCACTCGATGTCGTCGACGTCCTCGAGCCCGACGCTGATGCGGACGGCCTCGGGCCGGACACCGGCCTCGTGTAGTTGATCGTCGGTCAGTTGGCGGTGTGTCGTACTGGCCGGGTGAATGACGAGTGTGCGCACATCGCCGATGTTCGCTACGTGGCTCGCGATTCGGACGTTCTCGACGAATGCTCGGCCGGCGTCCCTGCCGCCGTCGACCCCGAAGGTGAACACTGCACCAGGTCCCGACGGAAGGTATTTCGCGGCACGCTCGTGGTGGGGATGGCTCAGCAGACCCGAGAACGCGACGTAGTCCACTCGCGGATCGGCGTCGAGCCAGGCTGCCACGTCGCGGGCGTTCTGCACGTGTGCCTCCATCCGCTGCGGCAAGGTCTCCACGCCCTGTATCAGGGTGAACGCCGACTGCGCGGCCAAGGACCCACCGATGTCGCGGAGTTGTTCACTGCGAAGTTTCGTCAGGAAGCCGTACTCGCCGAAGTTCCCCCACCAGGACAGGCCTCCGTACGACGCGACGGGTTCGGTCATCTGCGGGAATCGCCCCGAGCCCCAGTCGAATCTGCCGGATTCGACGACCACTCCTCCGAGCGTCGACCCGTGACCGCCGAGAAATTTCGTCGCCGAGTGGACGACGATGTCCGCGCCGAACTCGATCGGCCGGCACAACACCGGCGTTGCCATGGTGGCGTCCACGACGAGCGGGATTCCGTGCTCGTGGGCGACGACGGCGAGGCCTTCCAGATCGGCGATGTCACCCGACGGGTTGCCGATGACCTCCACGTAGATCAGCTTCGTCCGGTCGGTCACCGCTGCTGCGTAGTCCGCCGGGTCGGTTCCCGGAACGAACGTGGTGTCCACACCGAACCGTCGCAGCGTGACGTCGAGTTGTGTGATGGTGCCGCCGTACAACCCGGCTGCCGCGACGATGTGGTCACCGGTGCCGGCGAGCGCGGCGAACACTGCGAACTCCGCAGCCAGGCCGCTGGCGAATGCGACCGCCCCGATGCCGCCTTCGAGGCTGGCGATGCGCTCCTCGAAGGCGGCGACGGTGGGATTGGCGATCCGGCTGTAGACGTTTCCGTACTTCTGCAGAGCGAAGAGGTCGCCGGCGTCCGCCGAGTCCTCGAACACGTAGCTCGCGGTCGAGTAGATCGGTACCGCCCGCGCGCCGGTCTCGGAATCGGGTCTGGCACCTGCATGTATCGCGCGCGTTCGGAGACCGAACGACCTCTCGCTCATCCGTCAGGCCGTTTCGAGGGTCGTGTGCACCGGCGTCCGGTTGCGTGTGAGATCGAGGACCGGGCAGTGCGCGTCCACCGCTTCCTGCAGTTCCTCGTAGCGCTCACGCGATTCCGGCCCGGTGACCTTGACGATCACTCGGACCTCGCCGAACCCGGCCCGAACCGAGTCGTCGAAGCCGAAGAAGCCCCGAACGTCGAGGTCACCCTCGGCACGCGCGGTGATGTCGTCGACCGGGATACCGAGCTTGTCCGCCCAGACCCGGTAGGTCACGACCTGGCAGGACAGCAGAGACGCCAGGTAGTACTCGACGGGGTTGGCCGCGGTGTTCTCGCCGCCGAGGGCGGGCGGTTCGTCCACCTCGACACTGAACTTGCCGAGCGTGACCGTGCTGGCGACGGCATCGTGCGCGGCTGCGGATGCACGGAAGACGACGAGGGCGTTGTGTGGATCGGCGTCGACTGCGTTCTTGGTTGCGCTGGTGACGGATCCGAGGTGCGACAGAGCTGTGGACATGATTGTCCCCTTCGTGAGGTGTGTTGGGTGCTGACCTGATTGGTTGGATCAGGACGCGCAACAACGCGAAGAGCAGACCAGTCCGAAATCGACGGTGCGACGCCTCACCAGCACATCGGCTGTCACGTGGGTCGCGGTCACGAACGCGACAGTAGCAGCTTCCGGTCGACGGGCATCGTTAGAGTGGTGAGGTCGCCGCTGTCCGCGGAGCGAATCACCACCGGGTACTCCGGACCCGACACGTCGATCATGACGTCGGGGCCGAGCGCTGCCACGACGGCCGGGTACAGGGTGGTCACGGCGAACGCCATGTCCACGTCGGGTCCGGACACGGTTGCATCCATGTCGGACGTGGTGAAATCGATGTACTCGTTCTCGGTGTCGAGCATGGACAGCAACGTCGACTTGGCGACGACCATCCGGGTGGTGACGTCCGGCAGCGCGCCGAGCATTGCGCGGTAGTCCGGAAACTCGGCCGCAAGGATGCGGGCACGGTCGTCGCCCGGCCGGAAGGTCACCGCCGAGGGGGTGCGATCCACCTGCACTCGATGGTGCTGTCTGATGGATTGGACCGCGGACCGCAGATCGTCCCCGTCGACCACTGCGGTCCATTCGGTCTCGGTTGCAACCGCTTTCGCGACCAGCGACCGGGACACCAGCCTGAATCGATCGGTCGCGGTCATGGTCAGCGTGTCGTCCCGCCATTCCAGGTACACCCCGGCGAGGACGGGATGCTCGGGGTGATGCGACGTCGCGGTGAGGGTCTGATCGAGTGCGGCGGCGAGAACCGGGCCGTTGACAGTGAACATTGGCTTCCTGCTTTCGGTGTCGAGTATTGCGTGTACGGCGGTGGCGGAACGGGCCGCCAGCCGCGCCTGATCGGTCAGGGTGCCAACGTGCCGATCGATCGGTGAGGCGTCGCCGGCGAGGACCGACTCGATCATGTCCAACGGCATGTCGATCTGCCGCAGGCTCCGGATCACCTCGGCCTGCTCGAGCTGCCCCGGCGCGTAGTAGCGGTAGCCGGTGGTCTCGTCGATCCTGGCGGGCTCCAGGAGAGACGAGTCCGCGTAGAAGCGCAGGGCACCGGGGGTCAACCCTGTTGCGCGGGCGAATGCGCCGATTGTCATCAATTCCGATGTGGTCACGAGCCCATCCTGGGGTCTCCGGTCGGTCGAAGGTCAAGCGTGGTTCTTCACCGTCGGCTCGAACGGACCTGCCGGTACATTCGAGGAATGAGCATCGAGGTCCCCACCGCCCCGCAACGCGGTCGCCGACGCGTCGGCCGCTGGTTCGTGGCGTTCGTCGCGGTCGTCGTGGTGGTGGCGGGCGCCGTGCTGTGGTCGGCCCCGAGCCGGTACCTGCCGTGGGACACGACGCCGTTTCCCGACGTCGACACGTCCGCACTAACTCCCGAGCAGGCGGCCGTCGTCGACCTCACTCGGGCGGAGCACGAACGGCAACGCCCCGGCACCTTCTATTCCGAGGGCGTCGATGAGGCCTGGTGCGCGAACTTCGTCAGCTGGATCATGCGTGAAGCGGGCCGCCCGCTGAGCAACCCGCATTCCGGCAGTTGGCGCATCCCCGGGGTGTACACGTTGACCGAGTACTACCAGCAGCAGGGCTCGTTCGAGCCCAAGGGTTACGTTCCCTCCGTCGGCGACGTCGTGCTGTACGACAACAGCAGCTGGGTCGGCCAGCACACCAACATCGTCGTGGCGGTCGACGGAGACACCGCAACGACGGTGGGAGGCAACGAACTCGGAAAGATTCGTGTGCACTCCGTCGACGTTCTGTCCGATTCCGCGATAGTCGGTTTCGGCCGACTTTCCTAGCTGAGCTGCTTCTTCTGCACTTTCCCCATCGCATTCCGCGGGAGCGAATCCACGACACGAATTTCCCTGGGCCGCTTGTGGTTCGACAATTCGGACGCCACCAGGTCGATCAACACCGTCGGCTCCACACCCGTCCCGACGACGAATGCAACGATTCTCTGCCCCAGGTCTTCGTCCGGAAGCCCCACCACGGCCACCTCGTCGACCGTCGCGTGACCGAGCAGTACCGTCTCGATCTCCCCTGCCCCGACGCGATAACCGCCGGACTTGATCAGATCCGTCGACGCGCGGCCGACGATTCGGTGGAAGCCGTCGGGCTCGATCACCGCGACATCCCCGGTGTCGAACCAGCCGTCGGCAGTGAAGGACTCGGCCGTTGCCTCGGGGTTGTTCAGGTAGCCGTCGAACACCATCGGTCCGCGGACCTGGAGCGCACCGATGGAGTCACCGTCGTGCGGCAGCACCGCGCCGTCCTCGCCCACCAACCGGGTATCGACGCCGGCAACGGGAAGACCCACCGATCCCGGCCTGCGTTCTCCGTCGGCACGCGTCGACAGTGTGATCAGCGTTTCGCTCATGCCGTACCGCTCGACCGGTGCCTGACCGGTCAACTCGCGCAGTTTCTCGAACACGGGTACCGGCAACGGCGCGCTCCCCGATACCAGCAGACGAGCACCGGACAGTGCGCGAGCGGAGTCGGCGTCCGCGGCGACCCTCGACCAGACAGTTGGAACTCCGAAGTAGAGCGAGCCACCCGCGGCGGCGTACAGCTCCGGCGTCGGCTTGCCGGTGTGGATCACGGGGCTTCCCACCCGGAGCGGTCCCAGCAGACCGAGAATCAGTCCGTGTACGTGGAACAGCGGAAGGCCGTGCACCAGTGTGTCTTTCCACGTCCATTGCCAGGCCTCGGCGAGGGCGTCGATTCCCGCTGCGATGGCCTCACGCGAGAGGAGCACGCCTTTCGGTGGGCCGGTGGTGCCCGAGGTGTAGAGAACGAACGCCGTCGACGACGGGTGCGGGTCCGGGTAGCTGTGCCACGACCGAGCGTGTTGACGCACGGGCAGCACCTGTAACCCGGCGTTGTCGTCGGGAGCGGCTCCGAGCCACGCCTGGGCACCGGAGTCTCGAAGTATGTGAGCCCGTTCCGCCGGCCCCGCGTCCGGAGGCACGGGAACGACGGTCACGCCTGCGATCAGACACCCGACCACCGCCAGCACCGTCTTCACCGACGGCGTCGCCAGCACGGCAAGCCGGTCCGCCTGGGCGACACGCTCCGCCACCGACGTTGCCGCCCCGAGAATGTCTCCTCGTGACAGCGAGACTCCGTCGATGGTGACGGCGTCGGGAATATCGTCTCCGCGCGCAACGGCGAGTGGGTTCAGTGAACGAAGCAGCACATGGTTACCGTACATACATGGACGCCGATGGAATCGACTCCGGCGACTACGCCGAATATCTGACGGTCCCGGCCGGCAGCTTGCAACCCGGGGTGTACCTCATCGGCACCGACGCCGAACAGGACGTCGATACCGACGAGGAATCGGACGAAGTGGCGGACGACACCGCCGACGACGACGATCTCGACTTCGACCATGTCACCGACAGTGCGCCGCGGCTTGTGTATTCGGTGCAGTCCGACGATTTCTGGACACGCGTCGAACTTGCCGACCTTCGGGCCGGGCAACTCTACGAGGAGCAGTTCGCCCGCAACCCGTCCACGAACACCGAACCGAAGAGGTTCACGACGGTCGAGGCGTTCGGCAGCACCGAGCTGGTGTACATCCTGCGTATCAGGCGCGGCGGCTGGGATGTCGGTTAGCGGCCAGAACCGCGGTCAACTCCTCGGCGTATGCCAGCTTCTTCCGCAGGTTCGCGCACGCTGCCTCGGCCCTGGCATGGCATTCGTCGACGAAAGCGCCTGCCTCCTGGGCGTCGTCGCCGCCCGACTCGATGGTGTCCAGCGAGGCCAGTAGTCTGCTCATCTCGTCGAGCGTGAATTCGAGTGGTTTCATGCGCCGGATCACCAGCAGTCGCTCGACGTCCGTGTCGGTGTACAACCTGAACCCGCCGGCACTGCGCTCCGACGGCGGCACCAAGCCCACCTCGTCGTAGTGGCGGAGCGTTCTGATGGACAAGCCGGTACGTTCGGCGACTTCACCGATCTGCATGTGCGCAGCCATGATTCAGCCTTCTCCGCCGAGGCGTCCGGTCAGTCGATCATGCCTTTCCTTGCTTGCCCCGGCCAGTCCGACGATGGAGACGTGCGTGCCGTACTTGGCGTATTTCGTCGTCACGGCATCGAGGGTAGCAACGGTCGACGCATCCCAGATGTGCGCGTCGGACAGGTCGATGACGACGTTGGCCGGGTCTGTCGCGTAGTCGAACTGGTGGATCAGGTCGTTGCTCGACGCGAAGAACAGTTCGCCGCGTACGCCGTAGACCCGAGTGTCGTCGTCGGGATGCGCGATCTCGACGACCTCCGTGACGTGCGCGACGCGACGTGCGAACAGGATCATCGCGACGACGACACCGACGATGACGCCGTAGGCCAGATTGTCGGTGGCGACCGTGACCGCCACCGTCGCCACCATCACGGCGGTTTCGCTGAGCGGCATGCGGCGCAGGGTTTTCGGCGCGATCGAGTGCCAGTCGAACGTCGCGAAGCAGACCATGATCATGACGGCTCCGAGAACGGCCATCGGTATGCGCGCGACGACGTCGCCGAAGACCACCACGAGGACGAGCAGGAACGCTCCCGCGAGGAACGTCGAAATCCTCGTCCGGGCTCCGGAGATCTTCACGTTGATCATCGTCTGGCCGATCAATGCGCACCCGCCCATGCCTCCGAACGCGCCGGTCACGATGTTCGCGACACCGAGCCCGGCGCCTTCCCTCGTCTTGTTCGACGGTGTGTCGGTCACGTCGTCGACGAGTTTCGCGGTCAACAGGGATTCGAGCAGTCCCACGAGCGCCATGGCGAAAGCGAAGGGCGCGATGATCTTCAGCGTCTCGAGGTTCATCGGAAGGTCCGGGAAGAACAGCGACGGCAGCGACGACGGCAACTCCCCTTCGTCGCCGACGTTCGGGACCCGAACTCCGAACACGATGGTGACGACGGTCAGAGCCGCGACGGCAACCAGCGGCGCCGGAATCGCGGTGGTGAGTCGGGGCAGAACCACCATGATGACGATCGCGGCCGCGGCGATCGGGAACACCAGCCACGACACGTCGACGAAGTATCGGATCTGGGCGATGAAGATCAGGATCGCCAGCGCGTTGACGAATCCGACCATGACGCTGCGGGGAATGAACCTCATCAGCTTCACTGCCCCGAACGCGGTGAGGACGATCTGCATCAGTCCACCGAGCAAGACCGTCGCGACCAGATAGTCGAGACCGTACTTCGGGACGATCGGGGCGATGACCAGTGCGACGGAACCCGTCGCGGCGGAGATCATTGCGGTTCTGCCGCCGACGATCGCGATGGTGACGGCCATCGTGAAGGCGGAGAACAGACCGACTCGCGGATCGACACCGGCGATGATCGAGAACGAAATCGCCTCGGGAATCAACGCCAAGGCAACGACGAGTCCGGCGAGGATCTCGGTTTTGAGGATCTTGGGTGAACGCAGCGCGCTCAGTACGTCGGTCGGCACGTAGCGCTACTCTACCCTCACGTGAGGGTAGAGTTCGACGTCAGGAGAGCAACCGCTCCGCTGCCGCGTGGATTCTCTCGTCGGTGGCCGTCAGCGCAATGCGCACATGCTGGGTCCCGCCCGGGCCGTAGAACTCCCCCGGCGCAGCAAGGATGCCCCGTTCGGCGAGCCAGTCGACCGTGTCACGGCAGTACTCGCCGCGCGACGCCCACAGGTACAGACCGGCCTCGGAGTGGTCGACGGTGAATCCGGCCTTCTC
This sequence comes from Rhodococcus sp. 14-2470-1a, assembly GCF_002259425.1. Taxonomy (NCBI): domain Bacteria; kingdom Bacillati; phylum Actinomycetota; class Actinomycetes; order Mycobacteriales; family Nocardiaceae; genus Rhodococcus; species Rhodococcus sp. 14-2470-1a. The sequence continues at coordinate 133,165 of NZ_NPFZ01000016.1, read as the reverse complement.
GACGGCAGACTTCAGTTCGGTACGGCGTGCACGGTATCGCTCACGCTGCTCGTTCTCGTGCGCGTCGTCGTTCAAGGCCGCGGTCATGGCCGCCTGCACCGGAAGAGGCACCATCATGCCTGCGTGCTTACGCACTTCGAGCACATCCTTCACCAGCACCGGGTCACCGGTCACGAACCCGGCACGGTAGCTGGCCAGGTTCGACGTCTTGGACAGCGAATGCACCGCCAGCAAGTTGGTGTGGTCTCCGTCGGACACACGCGGGTCGAGGACGGACACGGCGTCCGCCTCCCACGTCAGACCGAGGTAGCACTCGTCGGACACGACGACGGCACCCCGCTCCCGCGCCCACGCGACCACCTTCCGCAGGTGATCGACCGGCAGCACTTTGCCGGTGGGGTTGGACGGCGAGTTCACGAAGACCAGGGACGCGTTCTCGGGCCCGAGACGGTTGAGCCCGTCGGCCCGGGTGACGCGCGCGCCGGCGAGCAGAGCGCCGACCTCGTACGTCGGGTAGGCGAGTTCCGGGATCACCACGAGATCGTCGGCGCCGAGGCCGAGCAGCTTCGGCAACCAGGCGATCATTTCCTTGGTACCGATGGCCGGGAGCACCGCGGACGGGTCGATACCGGTGACTCCGTAGCGGCGAGCCAACGACTCGGCTGCTGCGCTCCGCAGCGCATCCGTTCCCAGGGTCGTCGGGTAGCCGGGCTGGTCCGAGACCGAGTTCAGAGCGTCACGGATGATCGGAGCGACGGGGTCGACCGGAGTGCCCACCGACAGATTGACGATGCCGTCCGGGTGCGCCGACGCCTTGTCCTTGGCCGCGGTCAGCGAATCCCACGGAAAATCCGGGAGTCCAGCGGCAACGGAGATGCGCGCCAACGTCAGTTCTCGGCCATGGGGGGAAGTGCCTTGACGAACGGCGAGTCGTGGTCGACTCGGCCGAGCTTGGCCGCGCCGCCGGGCGAACCCAGTTCGTCGAAGAAGTCGACGTTGGCGCTGATGTAGCCGTTCCACTGATCCGGAACGTCGTCCTCGTAGAAGATGGCTTCGACCGGGCAGACCGGCTCACAGGCACCGCAGTCGACGCACTCGTCGGGGTGGATGTACAGCATTCGGTTGCCCTCGTAGATGCAGTCCACCGGGCATTCTTCGATGCATGCCTTGTCCATCACATCCACGCACGGTTCCGCAATCGTGTAGGGCACTGCTGCTCTCCCTCCCTTTCCGCAAAGTCGGCGCCACGATCCGATCGAACCTGGCGCCCTGAAGATCCTAGTATCGCGCCGGAGAATTCCGACAACCAGCGCAGGGTGTCCTCACTTACGCACCGTCACTTTCGAGCCTACGTGGCTTGCGTCGTTCCGGTGCGCACGGATCCACTGCCTCCCCTGTTCCGCAGCCCGGGACAGGGCACCACGTTCTCCCAGGTATCCGGCGACGCCCCCGACGACCGGGATGGCGGAGAGCACCCGGAGCACACCCCGGCTACGTGGGCGTTTCGCCAGCTCGCCGGACACATCGCGCAGCACGTTCGCCACGTCCCACATTCCGCGCAACAACGCGAAAGGACCGCGACCTCTCGGTGTGGCAGGACGCTCGGGTTCGGGGGCAGAGAGATCGATCTCACGTTCGCACAGCACCGACGCGAGCATCCGGACGTGATCCGCTCGGTCGGTGACGCCGCTCTCGCGCGCCACCGCGACCAGGACCATCGCCTGGTTGGCGAAACCGAGCAGGTCCTGCAGCGGAAGCCGGTTGACGAGAACGCCGAACACTCCGGGGAACGCGACCGCGACGGTGTTCAACGCGCCGATGCGCGCCACCCACCACTGCGATCGCGCGTCCTCGTCGAGAGCCTCCCACCCCTTGGTCCCCGGAAAGTCGGTCGCATCGAGCGCCGACGCCAGTGTGTCCAGAACCTTGTCGAGCGCCGTGTCGGTGTCCGTCGATGTCCTGAACGTTCTGCCTTTGAGTCCCACCGGGTCCCGTTGGGCCAGCAGGTCGAGTACGGGGTCGATGATGGCGACGGCGCGGCCCAGAGCCGCCGCTACGGTGCGATCCTCCATGTCAGACCAGCTCCACGGCCGGGACACGGTCGACGAGTTCGTAGGTCGTCGTGCGCTCGCGTGCCTGGCGCCCGATGCCGTTAGCGATCTCGTGCAACTCGGCGACGGTCTTCTCCGACCCGTTCTGGCTGCCCGCCATCCGCGAGATGGTCTCCTCCATCAGCGTTCCGCCGAGGTCGTTGGCTCCGCCGTTCAGCATCACCTGAGTTCCCGTGATCCCGAGCTTGACCCAGGACGTCTGGATGGAGTCGATCCGTCCGTGCAGCATGATGCGCGCCAACGCATGAACAGCGCGGTTGTCCCGATTTGTCGGGCCGGGACGCGACGCACCCGCCAGGTACAACGGCGACGACTGGTGCACGAACGGCAGCGGCACGAATTCCGTGAATCCCCCGGTCTTGTCTTGAATCTTCTTGAGCACGTTCATGTGTCCGACCCAGTGCGAAGGGTTGTCCACGTGCCCGTACATCATCGTCGAGCTCGAGCGCAGTCCCACTTCGTGCGCGGTGGTGACGACCTCGATCCACTCGGCTGCAGGCAACTTACCCTTGGTCAACACCCAGCGGACCTCGTCGTCGAGAATCTCGGCGGCGGTGCCGGGGATGGTGTCCAGGCCTGCCGCCCGGAGTTCCGTCAGCCACTCACGGATCGATTGACCGCCGCGCGAGGCCCCGTTGACGATTTCCATCGGAGAGAACGCGTGCACATGCATCGACGGCACCCGCTCCTTCACCGCACGCACCAGATCCGCGTAGCCGGTGACCGGCAACTCCGGATCGATGCCGCCCTGCATGCACACCTCGCTCGCCCCCGCGACGTGCGCCTCCCATGCACGATCGGCGACTTCGGACGTCGACAGCGTGAAGGCGTCGGCGTCGCCCTTACGTTGCGCGAACGCGCAGAATCGGCAACCGGTGTAGCAGATGTTGGTGAAGTTGATGTTCCGGTTGACGACGTAGGTGACGGTGTCTCCGTTGACCTGCTTGCGCAGGTCGTCGGCCAACGCCGCAACGGCATCCATGCCAGGGCCCTCGGCCGTCGCCAACGCGAGATACTGCTCGTCCGACAGCCCTGCCGGGTCTTTCTCCGCCGCATTCAACGCCGACACCAGGTCTCGGTCGACCCGCTCGAGGCCCGCCAGGTCACGAACCTGCTCACGGATCGACTCCCAGTCACCGAACGCGTTCGCGAGATCGCTTCGAGTGTCGGTGTTTCGGCCTTCGGTGTCGATCTCGGTGTTCAGGTCGACACGTCCCGACGATTCCCACTCCTCGTCCGGCTCCTGCCACGGCTGCCCTTCCGGGATGACGCCTTCGCGCGCCATCCCGGTCTCGGGGTCGGCCAGCGCCTTGACGTGCGCGGAGATCCTCGGATCGATCCAGGGCGCGCCGGCGAGGATGTACTGCGGCTGCGCCGCGGTCCGCTCGACGAGGGTGTATCCCGCGGCCTGGCTCAGCTCGGCGAGGGTGTCCAGATTCGGCCACGGCCGCTCGGGATTGACGTGGTCCGGCGTCAACGGTGACACACCGCCCCAGTCGTCGACGCCCGCGCCCAGCAACGCAGCCGTCTCCGCTGCCTCGACGAGGTTGGGCGGAGCCTGAATTCGCATGGCCGGCCCCAGCAGGATCCGGGTCACCGCGATGGTCGCGAGGAACTCTTCCATGCCGGCATTCGGCGCCTGGCGCATCGCGGTGTCCGGCTTGGCGAGGAAGTTCTGCACGATGATTTCCTGCACATGCCCGAACGCCTTGTGCACCTTACGGATTGCCATGATCGACTCCGCACGGTCACGGATGGTCTCGCCGATACCCACGAGGATTCCCGTGGTGAACGGAATGTTCAACCGGCCCGCGTCGGTCAGCGTGCGCAAGCGCACCTCGGGATCCTTGTCGGGGCTGCCGTAATGCGCCTGCCCCTTCTCCTCGAACAACCGACGGGACGTGGTCTCGAGCATCATGCCCATCGACGGCGCGACAGGCTTGAGACGCGAGAGTTCCTGCCACGACATCACACCCGGATTCAGGTGCGGCAGAAGACCGGTCTCCTCGAGCACCTTGATCGCCATGGCACGCACGTAATCCAACGTCGAGTCGTAGCCACGCGAATCGAGCCATTCCTTCGCCTCCGGCCACCGCTCCTCGGGACGATCACCGAGCGTGAACAACGCCTCCTTGCAGCCCAATGCCGCACCCTGCCGAGCGACCTCGACGATCTCGTCGGGATCCATGAACAGCCCGTGGCCTTCTGCCTTCAGCTTTCCCGGGACCGTCACGAACGTGCAGTAATGGCACTTGTCCCGGCACAACCGCGTGATCGGCACGAACACCTTGCGCGAATAACTGACGGTGGCTTCCCGCCCGGCCGCCAGAAGACCGGCGTCGCGAACCCGAGACGCCGACGCCATCAGGTCCACCAAGTCGTCACCGCGAGCATGCAGCAGCACAGTGGCTTCGTCGACGTTCAGGCTGACACCGTCACGCGCGCGCCGGAGCACCCGACGCATAGCGGACGGTGCAGGAGCTTTCTCGGCTGCGGAAGCTTTCTCTGTTGCGGACGGCACGGAAACGGGATCGGGCAACATGGTCACCAGTCGATCATGCTCCTCCGACACACGGACGTGCCACCGGGACCGCTTCGCGGGTGAATCGTCACGACAACGACCGGATCACCCTGCAGGGGTTTCCCGCTGCAAACGTGCTCGGCGCAACATCCCTCGTCACCACGCTCCCCGCGCACGTTCCGTTCCACCGCGCAGGTTGCAACCCGCGCTCCCGCTACAACCCGCGCGGCCAGGGTGTGCGGATAGGGTCTGTAGGCATGATCACGATGACCGACCCGGCGTGGCGTCCGAGTCCCCGTGCCAAGCAGTTGTGGGCGATCAATGCGACGTTGATCTGGATTCCGGTGTTCGTTGCACAGGTCGTGTGGGCGGTGGTCGTTGATACGTGGACGACGTGGCCGCACGTCACGGTGTTCGGGGTGTCGGTTGTGCTCGCGGTACTGGACATCGTGGTGACGCCGATCTGGCGGTATCGAGTGCACCGCTGGGAGATCAGCGACACCGCGGTCTACACCCGCACGGGGTGGTTCAACCAGGAGCGACGTGTCGCCCCGATCAGCCGGGTGCAGACAGTGGACACCGAGCGTGGTCCGATCGATCGCCTGCTCGGGTTGTCGACGGTGACGGTGACGACGGCGTCCTCCGCGGGTGCTGTCAAGATCACGGCCCTCGACAAGGAGGTTGCAGACAAGACCGTCGCACAGCTGACCGACATCGCGGGACGGACGTTGGGCGACGCCACATGAGCAACGAACTCCTCGCCGAGGAAGAGCAGCAACCGTGGTTGCGGCTCGACAAGCGGATGCTGCTGGTGCATCCGGTCAACGAGGCAGTGAAGGTTCTGCCGGTCCTGCTGGTGTCGTTCATCGTCGGTAGTCAGAGCGGCAATCATCTGTGGGGCTTGATCATCGTCGCGGTGGTCGTCGTGTTCGCGATTCTGCGCTGGTTCACCACGAGTTACCGAATCGGCCCGGTGCACGTGCAGCTGCGTACCGGCGTTTTTCAGAAGAAGCTCCTGTCGGTGCCGCGCAGCCGCATTCGGTCCGTGGACATCGAGGCCGGTGTGCTCCACCGCGTGCTCGGTCTGTCGATCCTGCGCATCGGCACGGGTCAGCAGGCGGGAAAGGGTGAGAAGTTCGAGCTGAACGCACTCGACTCGAAGGTCGTACCTGCCCTGCGCGAAGAGCTGCTCGAGCGAGTCACGAGACGACTGGACTCTCCGAACGAAGCGCCACCGGCAGAGAACGAGATCGCGCACTGGCGGACGTCGTGGGTGCGCTATGCACCGTTCTCGTTCACCGGCGTCGTCACCATCGCCGCAGCGATCGGTGTCCTGTTCCAGTACGGATTCGCGGAAACGATCACCGAGTCCTCGGTCGTCACCGACAGCATCGACTCCGCCGAGCGATTCGGGATCGCAGTGGTGATCGTGGTCGGACTCCTCGTCCTGCTGGCGATAGCGAGCGTGTTCGCCTGCGTCCGCTACCTGATCGCGTACGGCAACCTGACGGTCACCGACGACGGCACTCGACTGCACGTCGCACACGGACTGCTGAGGACCCGGTCGACGACACTGGACCGTAAACGTCTGCGCGGGACGTCACTGTCCGAGCCGCTGCTGCTGCGGGTCGCGAAAGGCGCGAAGCTCGACGCCATCATGACCGGTGTCAGTGCGGAGAAGAAGGAGTCGTCACTGCTGCTCCCCCAGGCTCCCGCTGTCGAAGCCAGACGAATGATGACCGTCGTCCTCGGTGACGCGGGACTTCACGGGGACGCCAGAAAACCTTTGGTGGTGCACGGCCCGGCTGCACAGCGTCGGCGTTACACACGGGCGGTGCTACCTGTCGCCGTCGTCGCAGCAGGCGTCGGCGTCGCGGAGTACGCAGGTGCACCGATCCCCATCCTCGTCTGGGCCGCACTGGCCGTTCTGTTCGTCGGCGCACTCCTGGTTGCCTGGGACCGCTGTCGGGGTCTCGGCCACGCCGTTCTACCGGGTTGGCTGATCACGCAGCACGGTTCGCTGGATCGCAAGCGCCACAGCCTCGAGGCTGCAGGAATCATCGGGTGGACCGTGCGCCAGAGCTTCTTCCAGCGCCGCGCCGGGGTCGCGACCATCGTCGCCGCGACTCCCGCAGGTGTCGGGCACTACGAAATCCTCGACGTACCCGTCGACCAGGCGTGGTCACTCGTCGAGGCGGTGACTCCGGGAGCCGGTGACAAGTGGGCTCGATGACCCCACGAGACATTCCTCGGCTCGACGCGGCGGTATCGCAGTGCAGGGCCTGCCGACGCCTGGTGAACTGGCGTGAAAAGGTGGCCGTCGAGAAGCGGGCGGCGTTCCGCGACGAAACCTACTGGGGCAGAGCGGTCCCTGGATTCGGGCCGGCGGATGCACGCGTTCTGATAGTCGGGCTCGCGCCCGCAGCTCACGGAGCCAATCGCACCGGGCGCATGTTCACCGGCGACCGAAGCGGAGATTTTCTCTATGCGGCGCTGCACGCCGTCGGGCTGGCCAACCAGCCCACGTCGACCCATATCGGTGACGGCCTCGAGCTACGAGGTGTACGGATCACGGCTCCCGTGCACTGTGCTCCCCCGGACAACAAGCCGACGGTCACCGAGCGTGACCGGTGCCAGAAGTGGCTCGATATCGAACTGCGCCTGCTGAAGCCGACACTGCGATCGATCGTCGTCCTCGGCGGCTTCGGCTGGCAATCACTGTTGCCGATGCTCGAACGAAACGGGTGGGAAGTCCCGCGACCGCGGCCGAAGTTCGGGCACGGCGTGCACGTCCAACTCGACGGCGTCCGCTTGTTCGGCAGCTACCACGTCAGCCAGCAGAACACGTTCACCGGGAGGCTGACCCCGACGATGATCGAGAATGTGCTCCGGGATGCGGGTGAGCATGCGGGGCTGCTGTGAGACGTTGCAGCCTCCAGCTGAACAGCAGGACACCCGGTGGAACGAGTCCGCCGAGAAGCAGTACCGCCGTGCGCCAGTCCGCCAGGAGCAGGACGTCTCCGCCGGGGCCACCGAACATGCACAGCAGGACGGCCACGAACCACGCGATCAGCGGCGACGCGACGGCAACCGGTTCCTCGGCGACCTTGCGGGCCGCGAACAGCAACGCAACGTTCGCAGCCCCGGCAAGGAGCGCACTCACCGGGAACGGCACCGAGCCGAGGTAGGTGGGAAGAAACAGGATCGACAGAACGCCGCACAGAAAACCGTCGAAGATCAGTACTGCGAGAGTTGCCCTCGACACGAGGACGACAGCATTGGATGCGGCCTTCGAGATCATGCGTCCAATACTGACGTATCGAGATCGATCAGGAGACCGGCGGGTATCCCAACGAGGTCAGTAGGGTGCTCAGCGCCGACGCGATATCGGTCAGTCCCTGCTGGTAGAGCATTTCCTGCCGCGGAAAGTCCGGCATGAGCGAGTTGACGAACGCGACTATGGCGTCCTGCACGATCCAGTTGTACATGTGTGACCCACCCCAGATGCAATCAAATTAGTGATTCACGCCATATCCTAGTACGCCGGCGAACAGATCCGTTTCCCTACCCGACGAATCGAGGTCCGCCGGCTCGCCGCGGACCAGCACGTACTGCTCGTCGGCGAGGATGGGTTGCACGATGTTGTTGGACAGCGCGTACTCGACACCCGACGGCGCCACGGTCACCTGAGTGGCGTGGGCACGCAGGGCATCACGCTTGAGGTCGAAGACCTCACGCACATCGATCGACGTCGTCACGACACTCTCCGGAACCGAGGGGAGTTCACCGTCCTCCGGCATCCTCCAACCGTCGGGCACCTCGCCGATCGCGTCGATACCGTCGTGCAGCTGCTTCTCGCCGGTGACGGTCCAGTAGAACTTCCTCGGCGTGCAGGGCGCACCCGCGTCCGGATAGTGGTCCGTTCCCGCCAGGTCGAACGCTTCCGTCACCAGAGAATGCACCTGCTGGTGATCCGGGTGACCGTAGCCGCCCTCCGGGTCGTAGCCGACGATCACGTCCGGCTGCACACTGCGTACCACCGACAGCATCGCTTCGAGCGCCTCGTCTCGATTCGCGTTGACGAACGCCCGCGGATTGGCCGCCGCCGCCGTTCCGGCCATTCCCGAGTCGCGGTACTTCCCTGCTCCACCGAGGAATCTCGGAGGCTGTGCACCGAGAACTGCCAGCGCCCTGTCCAATTCGAGGATGCGGTATCCACCGAGCTGGTTCGCTTCGTCGACCACGAGGTGTGCCCACGTGTCTCCGATGACCTCGCCCTCCTCGCCGAGCGAGCACGTCAGGACCGTCACTTCCACGCCTGCTCGCGCGTAACGCGCGATGGTGCCTCCGGTGGTGATGGTCTCGTCGTCCGGATGTGCGTGAACGAGTAGCAGTTTCACTTGGTCGGTGTCCTCACCCATTTCGATGCGTCGCCGAAGATCCCCGTTTCGATGGGACCGGTCAACGACGCACCTTCCACGCCGGTGCCCGCTGCGACGACGGAAGAATCCTGCATGATCGGGAGCACCGCGGCCAACTCCCAGAGCTTCGGCTCGGCTTCGGCGACGAGGCGGTCAACCGGTAGTTCCCCTCGAAGCGCGCGGTCCACCGAGCCTTCGAGCTCCGGCACACACAGCCCGGACAGATTGCTCGGTGACGGCAGAGGCGCGTCGTCGCCCTCGGTCTCCACTTGCGCGGGCGCGTCGGTCTGCGTTGCCGGGCAACCGAATCGAGACGCCATGACGGTTGCCGGATCCACTCCGGCCGCGGACCACCCGACGATCGCGTCGACCTCGCTGTCGGTCAGAGCGGTGCTGTACAACTCCTCCGCAGGCAGCGCAGTGACCGTTGCCTTGATTCCTGCGCCGGACAGCTGGTCCGCCGCGGTGTTCGCGACGGCGATCGACACCGTGTCGTTCTCCACGGCACCGATCACGAAATCGAGAGGCACACCGGCTTTTCCGAAAGACCCGTCGGCCAAGGGAACGTACCCGGCCTGTTCCAGCAGCGTCACCGCGGCCTCGCGAGAGATCGGAGCCGGCGCGGTGGCGTCGTAGCGCGTGTCCGACGGAGAGGTCAGATGCGCACGGGCAGGATGATCGGCAGATCCGGATCCTGCTGCGACGGTGGACAACAGCGAGGAGTCGAGCAGACCCAGCATCCCTCGCCGCACGACCGGGTCGGCCAGCACGGGCGTGCGCCCGTTCAGCGTCAGATCCAGAACGCGGGGTTGGAACCGAATGCCGGTGCGAATACCGGGGATTGCCGACAGTTGCGCTTCCGTAGCCGTTCCTGCTCGGACCTGCGCAGCTTGTGCGTCGCCCGAACGCAGCGAATCCGCGAGCTGAGCCGGAGTTCCGCCCCGGCGAAGCAGAATCTGGAACGGCAAGGCGGGCTCACCCCAATAGCGGTCGTTGCGCTCGAGCAGGATTTCGTCGCGCCCACGGTCGATGGACTTGATGTTGAACTGACTGCCGGAGACGGGAACGTTGTCGCTGAGGCCGGTCTCGAAGCCGCCGGGCGAGTCCTTGAGCAGATGACTCGGCAGCAGGTCGGTGAACAGTCGCTGCCAGTTCGGGTACGGCTGAGACAGGGTGACGTCGACGGTCTTGCCTCCACCGGACGAGGCGACGTCCTCGATCAGCGCGTATCCAGCGGGATCGACGACGCCTGGCTGCGAGATCATCTGCTGCCACAGGTATCTGAAGTCCTCGGCGGCGATGGGCGCACTGTCGGACCACTGTGCGTCGTTGCGCAGCTGGTATCTGACCGTGAACGGGTTCTGAGACGTCACCTCGGCCGACACGAGGACAGTCGAATCCAGAGCCCAGACGGTGCTCGCCGGATCGTTCGGATCGGCGATCGGACGAAAGGGGCTCGGTAGGACGAGGGAACTGACAGCAGAATTGGCCGGCGACTGATCCGAGAGCAGGTGGGGATTGAAACCGATCCCCACGTCGTCGATGGCCACGACCACCCGATCGCCGGTTTCGGTCGGCGCCGGAGTGGTCGTCGTGGTCTCGGGAGTGGGTTCGCTCTCGACGGGAGGCGGCGGATTGGCCGTGCAGGCTGCCAACGCCAGTGCAATGGCTGCGACTGCAATGCCACTCTTCGTCCGCCGCACTATGGCCGCTCCTTCGTCGTCACAGCACCTGTCCACTCCTCGAGCTCCACTCCTGTCACGAGCGTGGTGGCCCTCTGCAGGGTCACCACGCTCGAACCTGAGACATCAGCCCAGAATTTACCGAAACAGACTGATTACAGAGCAGCCTTGTCGCGGGACTTGCTACGCGAACGCTCGCGAGCGCGCTCGTTGGAGTCGAGGTGCACCTTGCGGACGCGAACGACCTCGGGGGTCACCTCGACGCACTCGTCGCCTGCACAGAACTCCATGGCCATTTCCAGGTCCAGCTTCTTCGGCTTGGCCAGGGTCTCCATGACGTCGGCGGAGGACTGACGCATGTTGGTCAGCTTCTTCTCGCGGGTCACGTTGATGTCGAGGTCTTCCTGACGCGGGTTGATACCTACGACCATGCCCTCGTAGGTGTCCGCGCCGGGCTCGACGAAGAACGTTCCGCGGTCGGCCAGCTGAATCATGGCGAACGGGGTGACGCTTCCGCTGCGGTCCGAGACGAGCGAGCCGGTGTGGCGTGCACGGATCTCGCCTGCCCACGGTGCGTAGCCGTGGAAGACGGCGTTGGCGATACCGGTGCCGCGGGTGTCGGTGAGGAAGTCGGTGCGGAAACCGATCAGGCCTCGCGACGGGACGATGAACTCCATCCGAACCCAGCCTGCGCCGTGGTTCGTCATCTGCACCATCTTGCCCTTGCGTGCCGCGAGGAGCTGGGTGACGCTGCCGAGGAATTCCTCGGGGGTGTCGATGGTGAGCTCCTCGAAGGGCTCGTGGATCTTGCCGTCGACCTGGCGGGTGACCACCTGGGGCTTGCCGACGGTCAGTTCGAAGCCTTCGCGGCGCATCTGCTCGACGAGGATGGCGAGGGCGAGCTCACCACGACCCTGCACCTCCCAGGCGTCGGGACGACCGATGTCGAGGACCTTGAGCGAGACGTTGCCGACGAGCTCGGAATCCAGACGGCTCTTGACCATGCGAGCGGTGAGCTTGTGGCCGCTGACGCGTCCCACGAGCGGGCTCGTGTTGGTGCCGATGGTGACCGAGATGGCCGGCTGGTCGACAGTGATGCGGGGCAGGGCGACCGGGTTTTCCAGGTCGGCCAGGGTGTCACCGATCATGATGTCCGGGAAACCGGCCACAGCGACGATGTCGCCCGCGACACCCTTCTCGCCGGGGACGCGCTCGACACCGATGGTGTTGAGCAGCTCGGTGACCTTGGTCTTCTGGACGACGGGCTCGCCGTCGACTTCACGCATCCAGCTGACGGTCTGGCCCTTGCTGAGCGTGCCGTTGTGGATACGGACGAGCGCGAGGCGGCCGAGGAAGGCCGACGCGTCGAGGTTGGTGACGTGCGCCTGGAGCGGCGCGTCGACGTTGCCCTTGGGCGCGGGAACGTAGTTGAGGAGGACGTCGAACAGTTCGTCGAGGTTCTCGGCGTCCGGTGCGCTGCCGTTCTCGGGCTGCACCTTCGATGCCTTGCCCTCACGGCCGGAGGCGTACAGAACGGGAAGGTCGAGGGCGAGCTCGGCTGCCTCGGACGCTTCGTCGTCGAGGTCCGACGCCAGATCCAGCAGCAGGTCGTGGCTCTCGGAGACGACCTCTTCGATGCGCGCGTCGGGACGGTCGGTCTTGTTCACGACCAGGATGACGGGCAGCGACGCGGCGAGCGCCTTGCGGAGCACGAAGCGCGTCTGCGGCAGTGGGCCTTCGGACGCGTCGACGAGCAGGACGACGCCGTCGACCATCGAGAGGCCGCGTTCGACCTCTCCACCGAAGTCGGCGTGGCCGGGGGTGTCGATGACGTTGATGACGGTGATGGTGCCGTCCGGGTTGTGGCGGTGAACGGCGGTGTTCTTCGCCAGGATGGTGATGCCTTTTTCCTTCTCGAGGTCACCGGAGTCCATGACTCGGTCCACGAGTTCGGCGCGTTCCTCGAACGCTCCCGACTGCCGCAGCATGGCGTCGACCAGCGTGGTCTTGCCGTGGTCGACGTGTGCAACGATGGCTACGTTGCGGAAGGTTGTGGTGCTGTCGATGTTGTCTGCACTGCTTGGGGCGCTCACGCGAAAAATTCTCCTGGGTCGAATGCGGGCTCTTGTTCGCTAGCGGGCTTATGTCGCTAGAGAAGCGCGCTGCACCGCGAGGTTCTCGCGACCGATCGAGTTTACCCGCTCGCACAGGGTGACCTGCACCACGCAGTACTGTTGGGTAGGAATTCACCTTCGAGTCGAGCAAAGCGGAGCCACCAAAATGGGCAAGGTCAAGGCCAAGGACATCTCGGGTCTGAAGCCCAAGAAGAAGTGTTGCCGCAAGAAAACACGGTGCTTGAAGTGCCCCGTCGTCATCATGCGTATGAAGAAACTCGAAGATGCTGGCGCCACCGGCAAGGACTTGAAGAAGGGCCTCAAGAAGGCTCGGGCTGCCTGAGAAAGGCACTCAATTCGGGGACCCAGGCGCGATCGGCGTCGACGAGGTCCATTGTGGACAGCGCCGACGCATCCACCCAGCGAAGCGCGGAGTGATCGAGCGGTACCGGGTTACCGGAGATCAACTCGACGCGGTAGGCGCGGAGCACACGGCCTTCGGCCAGACCGACATCACCGGTCAACGCATTGCCGACGGCGGTCTCGACGCCCAGTTCCTCACGCAGCTCGCGCGCCAACGCCGCCTCGGGGGTTTCGCCCGGCTCCACTTTCCCGCCGGGAAGCTCCCACAGGCCGGCGAGTTCGGCGGGCCGCGAGCGCTGCGCGAGCAGCAACAATCCGTCGGAGACGATCGCTCCTGCCACCACGAGACGTCTCTTCGTGCCACCATCGTCAGTCATGGACGACCTACTCTCCGATTCCGATGTCGACGACGCCCTTCGCGCCCTCCCCCAGTGGCGACGGGTGGACTCGTCGATCGTCCGCACCGTCGAACTTCCGACCTTCCCGTCCGCGATCGAGTTCGTCTCCAGTGTGGCGGCTGCCGCGGAGGCCGCCGACCATCACCCGGACATCGACATTCGATGGCGCAAGCTGACGTTCGCTCTGTCGACGCATTCGGCGGGCGGGCTCACGCAGAAGGATGTGGATCTGGCGCATCGGATCGACGCCTTGCTGCCCGAAGACTGAGCAACTGCTCGCGCAGGCGATCTCGACCGAGGTAGACGACCCAGCCGTAGACAAGCACGATTCCGACGATGTCGACGGCACCGAACCAGGCGAGCACTCCGGGCCGGGAGACCAGCCAGATCGATTCCTGAAAGAAGCTGAGTATCCACGGCACTCCGACGAGCGTCGTGAGCAGCCAGTATCCGGCGACGATGCGGGTTCCGATTCGTCGGCGGTCGGGGCCGTGCAGCAACCACACGAGCATCGGCATGACCCAGACCCAGTGATGGGACCAGGAGATGGGCGAGACGGCGAGCCCGAGCAGTTGGACGATGATCAGCGTGCCGAGGAGGTCACCGGGGGGCAGCGCCCGCCACGCAGCGACCGCGAGGGCAGCGATCACCAGTACGCCGGCGATCCAGGCGACGGACGATTCGACGTCGTATCCCGCGATGCGGCTCATCGCCCCTCGGAGCGACTGGTTCCACACCGATCCGACGGGACCGATGCGGTCGGCGTCGCCCAGCAGAGTCGTGAAGTACGTGCCCGCCTGGTGTCCGAGGACCGCGTAACTGACGGCGACAGTCGCCCCGAACGCGACGGCCGAGAATGCAGCGGCCTTCCATCGTCGGGTGGCGAGGAAGAACAGTCCGGTGATCGCGGGCGTCAGCTTGATGCCGGCGACGAAACCGACGATGCCGCCTGCGACCCACCATCTGGAGCTGCGTACCGCGAGCACGGCCCCCAGGGCGAGGAAGACGTTGACCTGCCCGTAGTCGAGCGTGGTGCGTACCGGTTCGGTCCACAGAGCCAGCGCGGTCCACGCCATGGCGGGTCGCACGGTTGCCGCGTCGTCGCCGAGGATCATCTCGAGTGCGAGCTTGATCAGCAGGAACAGTGCGGCCATCGTCGCGAGCTGCCAGCACACGCCGACGAACGTGAAGGGCAGGTAGTGCAGCGGGAAGAACACGAGTGCCGCGAACGGCGGATACGTGAACGGAAGCGGAAAGTCCGGAGTCTCTTCGGAATACGTGAAGTCGTAGAGGTCGTCCCGCAGCAGCGCCGCGGATCCGTCGACGTAGACGTGCAGGTCGACGAGGTTCATGCCGTTCTCGGTTGCGAACGCCCAGACGAGACGCGCGATCACCGACACAGCCAGCAGGAGAGGTGCGAGCCGGAGGATCGACAGACGGGGCGGGGGGTTCACTGAAGTAACTGCTCCCGTTCGATTCGACCGCGATTGACGCCTGAGCCTATAGGGCGCCGGATCCGGTTCCGAAACAGCCGTTCACAGAAATTCCGCGACCACGTGTTGGATTGTCACAAATAACAGTTTCATCACCAGTAACACTATTCACTTCTGTAACAGGCTAATCTACGGTGGCAGTCTGGCATCGGCATCGGCTGTACAACGATGGGCCGTATACATAGAGTGACCCCTCGAGCCAGCAACAGTTCCACGGCCCGCTTTCGATGAGGATGGGGAAATCAAGTGCTTCGTAACGGGGTAACGCGCAGGACCGTCACCGCAGTGGCTGTGACAATCGCTGCCGCGCTGGCAGTGCCGGCCACCGCATCGGCCGAACCTGCACTGCAGGCCCCCGCCGCTCCTGAGTCCCCGACTCCCGAGACGCAGGTACCTCCCTTCTTCCTCCCTACTCCGGATCAGCCGCTTCCCGATTACGCACAGATCGAAGCCCTCGCCTCGTTCGCGCCGGCCATTCTCGGCGCTGCAGCCGGTCCGACGGATGTCGCCGCCGCACCTCAGGCGGATCTTCTCGCCCAGGCGCGCGCGCTCCTCGAGAACTCGGCTCTGCCGGATCAGGTCAAGTCCACCCTCGAGCGGGTCATCACGTTCCTCGACGGTTCCGGCGGCGGTGGCCCGGAGCTTCCTCCCGCGGACGGTCCGGTCATCGCGCAGTTCCTGTACCCCACCATCGGTAAGGGATGCATCTCCGACAGCGCGGACTCGGTCGGCACAGCACTCGCAGTACCCGGCCCGGCAACGCTGCCCCCTCCCGGTCCGCCCGCCGGCCAGGCAGGTTTCGTCTTCACCGCGCTCGGCACCGCGCCCATCGCGCAGGTCCAGGAAGCTCCGCTGACGGTCACGTGGCTCAACCTCGACAACCGTCGAACAGGCACCACGGAACTCACCGGGGCATCGAACATCAATCCGGACGGACCGGCCACCGTCTCGGCTATCGCCGACACCGGCCCCGGCCGCGTGCTCGCTGTCGTCTCGGGTTCCATCACGACGCAGTCCAAGGAAGATCCGGCCGCTCCGGCACGCACGTGCGGATTCCTGCCGACCATCGGGACCGTGTTCGTTCCCTGATCGACCGAGCCTGGTCGTTCCCTGGCCGGCATTGCCCACTAAGGTTTGCTGGTGAGCAAACCTGTTGCATTCGTAGCGATCACCTACGCGTTCACGATCGCGATGATGGGCACGACGATGCCCACCCCGGTGTACTCGCTGTACCAGGCCGAGTTCGGGTTCTCGGTGTTCGTCGTGACCGTGATCTTCGCGGCGTACGCGCTCGGCGTCCTGGCCGCCCTCCTGGCGTTCGGACGTTGGTCCGATTCGCTGGGTAGGCGCCCGCTCCTGCTTGCAGGCATTGCGCTCGGCATCGCCAGCGCACTGGTGTTCGTCTTCGCCGGGTCCCTCGCTGCCCTTCTCGTCGGACGTGTCCTGTCCGGCCTGTCCGCGGGCATCTTCGTCGGCACGGCCACGGTCACCCTGGTGGAACTGGCTCCCGATCCACGTCCGGGGCCTGCAGGTTCGAGCGCCTCGACGTGGAAGTCCCGGGCTCCCGCGATAGCCACGGCAGCGAACATCGGCGGACTCGGGCTCGGACCGCTCGTGGCGGGACTGCTGGTCGAGTACCTCCCCGAGCCGACGCAGCTGACGTTCGTCGTGAACCTCGTCCTGCTGGCGGTCGCAGGCGTCGCCGTGTTCCTGATTCCGGAGCCGGTGACCGTGCTGCCCGGAGCGCGTCCGCACATGCAGAGGTTGTCCGTGCCCGGCCCGGTCCGGGCCACGTTCGTCCGGGCATCGATCGGTGGGTTCGCCGGCTTCGCCGTTCTCGGGCTGTTCACAGGCGTCTCCCCCGGCTTCGTCACGCAGATTCTGGGAGTGCAGAACCACGCCGTCGTCGGCGCCGTCGTCTTCGTGACGTTCGCGTCGTCGGCGGCCGCGCAGATCGCCCTGCGCGGTCTCGACACCACCGTCGCACTACGCGGTGGGTGCATCACGCTGATCGTCGGCGTCGGCGCTCTGTGCCTGGCTCTGGCCACCGCATCCCTGCCCGTACTGCTGGTCGCCGCGGTGGTGTGCGGCATCGGTCAGGGCATCACGTTCAGCAAGGGATTGGCGTCGGTGACCGAGGAACTACCCCCGGACCGCCGCGCCGAGGTGACGTCGACGCTGTTCGTCGTCCTCTACATCGCCATTTCTGTCCCCGTCATCGGCGCAGGTGCTGCAGCGACGGCGTGGGGTCTGGTCACCGCAGGTGTCGTGTTCTCTGCGGCGGTCGCAGCATTGGCCGTCGTGTCGTTGATTCTGCTGTTCGGAAGAACGACGGCGAATCAGGAGCCGAGCGAATCCGAGAAAAGCTGATAGAAATACGCCGCGATCGAATAAATGACATCGATGAGATTCATTGCGGAATTCTTTCCGGTTCAGGCCAACGACCACTGGCCGTAATCGGGCTTCAGAATTACATTCAGGTCGATGCCGATTCCGTCGATTTTCGCTTTGTCGATCTGAACCTGATGCAAATGCGCAGCCGGGTGGCGGAATCCTTTCGGAGTGCCCCAGTTGTGCTGCCAGTACCACTGACCGAGCCCGGCGATGGACGCCAGTTCGATCGTGGGTGAATTGGCGTAGATGCCGGTGTTCTCCGGGCCGACGATCGATTCCCAGCCCAGGATGTACGGCGCGATCAGGGTCGCGAACTGCACCGCGGTGGGGTTGTCGTCGATGGAGACGTAGATCGGGCGATTCTCCGGTCCCCCTGCTGCTCGGTGCAGTTCGAGGCCGCGCTTCGCATGCTTGACGCCGGCCGCGAATCCGCCCTTCCAGTCCGAGGTTTCGCCCTTGCCGAACTGGTAGTTGGACACCACTTCGAGGCCTGCCTCGGTGAGGGCGTCCGCCTCGTCACGCTTCATGGGCTTGCCGAGCATCCATTCGGCTCCCGGCCTACGGTCCGACACGTATCTGATCGCGCCCAGGTGCCCGGCAGCGCGGATGGACTCCGGCGACGGAACCCCGCCCGAGTAATCGATCAACGTCCCCAGCCCGTCGGCGCGTGCCGCCTGGGTGGACACTGCGGCCAGACCGACGGCGGCCGCCGATCCCACAGCGGCGTACTTGAACAAGTCTCGACGCGATACGTGCACGTAAGTCCCCAGATCGATAGTTTCGCTCGGCGTGTCGCCGACGCGCACGCCGGCCGTCCTGATAACTTTTTCGGTTTCGGTATTTCACCACAATCACTCCAGCATCGCTAGTCACACCCTCCCCTCTCTTCACCACCTACTGTGGAGAGCAGGCAATTCATCTACGAATGAAGGAGTAAGTGAATGGGCGTCACCCTGGCCAAGGGCGGAAACGTATCGCTGTCGAAGGAAGCCCCGAACCTGACTGCCGTGACCATCGGATTGGGCTGGGATGTGCGCAGCACGACGGGCGGGGATTTCGACCTCGACGCCAGCGCCATCGGACTCGGCGCGGACAAGAAGTCCGCGGGCGATCAGTTCTTCGTCTTCTACAACAATCTCCGTTCCCCCGACGGCGCCATCGAGCACACCGGCGACAACCGCACCGGTGAAGGTGAGGGCGACGACGAGTCGATCGACATCGACCTCGTCGCACTGTCCCCGCAGATCGATTCCATCGTCTTTCCGGTATCCATCCACGACGCCGACGCGTTGGGGCAGAGTTTCGGCCAGGTCATCAATGCCTTCATTCGTGTCGTGGACCGGGCCGACGGTCGTGAACTCGCGCGATTCGACCTGACCGAAGACGCCTCCACCGAGACCGCGATGGTGTTCGGCGAGCTGTACCGCCGCGGCCAGGAATGGAAGTTCCGAGCTATCGGCCAGGGTTATGCCTCCGGTCTCGCCGGCATTGTGCGTGACTACGGAATCAACGCAAGCTGACGCACCGAACTCCGCGTAGGCGGACGTTGCAATTGCATAACCGTGAACTCCTGGGCTTGAGAACTTCGTAAGAATTGTGGTCCTATCACCCCATTCGTAACTTTGACCTCATGAGTCCCAGGAGTCACATATGTCTCGTCGCCTCAGCCGTTTAGCGGGAACCGTCGCATTGTCGTGCGCGGCTCTACTCGCGGTTCCCGCGACCGCGGCGGCCGATCCCGGCCCCGCGTCGCCTGCACCCGCAGCTCTCGATGCCGTGTCCCAGGCTGCTGCCGACGCCATCGCGGCGACTCGCACGGAGGTCGCCGAACCGACCGGCGCCAATCCGCTCGCTGCACTCGACACGGTGAACGGCATTCTGACTGAAGTCGGCATCACGCCGTTCTTCTACCCGACGGCTGCAATCAACTGCGCCGCCGCGCCCGGCGCACCGCTCGGCATCGTGCCCGGTGTGGCAGGCGGGGCCGCAGGCCCGTGGCCCAACCTGACCATCCCCTCGCCCGTCCCGCTGCCGGCACTCAATGCGGCCGAGGCCGGAGAGACACTGTTCGCATTCGTTCCGGCCGGCATCGTCGACGATTCCGGCGACAAGAGCGGCATGCAGGTGGCGTGGTTCAACGTCAACACCCTGAAGGGCGGCTTCGCGGACTTCGGCGGCGCGACATCGACGCTGGTGCAGTCGATTCTGGACAACCTCGACGTCAACCCGGCCGTCAAGGAATTGGTTCGCGGACCACTGACCGACGCACTCGCCGTGCTGCCCGCTGCAGGCGCGCGGGCCGTCCCGGTCGAGACCGGCGCCGGCACCGTACTCGCCGCGGTCTTCGGCACCGTGAACCACAAGGCAGTCGACGGTAGCGACAAGAGCTGCTTCTTCTTCCCGACCGTCGGGCTGGTGAACGTAGCCTGACGACTCTCACGTCGTCCACGCACCGGTCACCTGCCGCAGCTGGTCTCGGCAGGTGACCGTTCGTCTGCATCCCACCGATGCCCAGACGTACTGGATGTCCGCGAAGATTCCCAACGATCAATTTCTGTTGTACTGCTTCGACACCGACTCGCCTGCGGAGTCCGTCCGCGAAGAACTGCTGCGCCGCGCGGAACAGATCAGCGACCTCGGTATGCGGATCGTCGATTTCCCACTCTCGCTTCGCTATCCGAGTCTTCGTCGGGCACCCGACACAACGGACCTCGTACACATCCGGGAGACCGGCCGCACGTGGAGGGACTGCCTCGACACCGTTGCCGAGGCATTCACCGATCAGCTCGACCCCCACGGATCCGTCTGGCGTCTGCACCTTGTCGGTGGCGTCACCGGCGCCCCGCGGTGCGACGGCCCGGCACTCGTTGCGATACTGCAGATCTCACATGCGTTCGGCGACGGCCGTGTCGCGTCGAGCCTGGCCCGAAGACTCTTCGGGGACGACCGGTCCGCGCCGGCCCCCATCGCCGACCGGACCCGAATCGGCCCACGCGAATTCTTCCGAAGAGCCACTCGCGCACACGATCTCGAACGACAGCTGGCAGCCGACACCGCCGCGGGAACCGTCCCCGCTCCTGCGCCGGGTAGGCCCAGGATCCGAGTCAACGTCGCACCGGCGGGCCGCACGTCCGTGCGATGCCTCGTTCGTGATCGCAGCGATTTCACCGCCCCGGGCATCAGCGTCACGGTCGGTGCCGCAACCGCGATATCACTCGCCCTGGAACGCTATCTCGCACACCACGGAGACCCGGTACCTCCCGAGCTCGGTGCCGAGGCGACACTAGGCAAGCACGGTGAACGCCGGGCGCGCAACCACTTCGGCAATGCCGGAGTGGACCTACGCCCCGACATCACCGATCTCGCCGCCCGAGCGCACGCCATCTCCGAGTCACTGCAGGCTCGTCGTCGCCGCGCAGCCCATCCCGCAGCCGAGGCTCAGTCGCTCGCATCCGAAGCCGTTCCCGCTGTACTGCTGCACTGGGGTGTCCGCCAGTTCGACGCCACCGCCGTTCCGGACACGGTCACCGGAAACACGGTCCTGTCGAGCGTCGCGCGTGGTGCCGCGGACCTCGAGGTCGGTGGCGGACCGGTTCGTTTCACCGCCGGCTTCCCCGCGCTGTCTCCGATCATGGGCCTCACGCACGGAGTCCACGGCATCGGCGACGCCGTGACCGTCAGCGTGACATCGGCGGCGTCGGCGATGCCGGATCCCGACGTCCACTGCTCGTTCCTGGACCGCGCGATCGACGAGGTCTCGACCGCGCTTCGCCGGAGCTGCGCCCGGTAGCGGTCGTCTTCCCAGAGATTTCACAGAATGCCGCGTCATAGTCGAGGACATGACCCAGCTGACCGTTCTCGCCGTAGGTGGAACCGGAGAGTCCCGACCGGACGACCACCGTACTTTCGTCACGGGACTGCTCGGCCACGTCACCGGCGCGCTGGACGATCGGTTCGCCTGCCGATGGGTGGGATACCCGGCGTCGTACGGTCCCGTCGCGGTCGGTGGGCTGAGCTATCGGCACAGCACCGCACTGGGAGTCCGCCGACTCATCGCTGCCGTCGAAGCGACCCCAGGCCCGGTCGCACTGATCGGCTACTCGCAGGGCTGCTCGGTCATCCGCGAAGTTCTGGGACAGATGGCTTCCGGGGCGATCCACCTGCCCACGGTGACGGCAGCGGGGCTGATCTCCGATCCTCAGCAACCCGCGGGTGCCGTCGACGGTTGTACCGGTCGCGGAGTCGCGGGCGTCGGCCCGAACGTACCGGCCGAGGTCGAGACGATGTGGATCGGGCACCCACACGACATGATCTGCAACGCCAGCGAGGACAGCTACATCCGCGACATCGCCGATCTCACGAGGTGGATGTCGTTCCGCACGACCCGGTTGTGGCTTCGACAGGTGTGGCATCTCATCCGCACCAACGGTTTTCAGAACGCGTCGAAGACCGGCTTCTCGCCGCAGCAATGGAGAAAGGATGCCCGACGCGTACGCGTCGCCCTGCGGGAACTTTCGGGGTACCTTCCGAAGACCCTGGCGTGGCGTCGTTGGTCGGTGGCCAATCCGTCGGGCGACCGCCACATCGCGTACGCGACCGAACCGCTCGACGCCGCAGATGTCGACGGAAGCGGCCTCACCGGCTGCCAGCTACTCGCGCAGTGGCTGCAGGTGCACGCCGATCATCGGTCACCCCGCAGTCACGAACTGGTCGCCTGACCTTCCGCCCGTGCTTTGAGCTGAGCCAGACCCTTGTCGAAGTCCTTCCCCACGACCTTGTCCATCGGGAAGATCTTCCCGAGAAGAGTGAAGAAGAGGTTGTTCTCGCCGGTCATGGACCAGGTGATCTCGGATCCGTTCGCGCCCGGGTCGATGGTGAACGTGGTGACGTTCTTCGCCTTGAAGGGTTTGGTGAACACCAGGTCGATGACGACGATCTGCCCCGGCTTCGAATCCGTGATCGTCATCGATCCCGCTCCTGCCTTGCGGTTGCCGGACCAGGCGTAGGAGGCGCCGACGCCACTGCTCGGACCCGTGTAGGTCCGTGACAGATCAGGATCGGCGCCTTCCCACGGTGACCAGGTACGCCACTCACGGAAGTCGTTGATCAACGGGTGGATCTTGTCCGGCGACGCGTTGATCACCGTAGTGCGTTGTACCAGGAAGGAACTCATGCGCGAATAGTAGTCACCCTCTGCGGCACAGGCAGAACAGATGGCCGACAGGATCCCGGAACACGGCGAAGCCGGGGTGGTTCTCGTTGCCCTCGATCTTCGTCGCGCCGATTTCGAGAACGTAGTCCTCGGCTTCCTTCATGTCGTCGACGACGAAATCCAGGTGGATCTTGATGCCGTCGGACGGCCAGTCGATCGGTGTGAACTCGGGGGCTCGTTGGAACGCGAGGCGAAGTTCCCCCGGTCCCTGAATCACGACCCAGTCGCCGTCGTCACTCGTGGGCTTCCATCCGAGAACCTTCGCGTAGTACCCGGCGAGTGCAGCCGGGTCCGGGCAGTCCAGAACGGTGTAGTCGACCTCGATCTTGGGTGCAGTCATGCGTGCACGCTAATACGAGGGAATGCCTACTGTCCCAGGGACGGTGCGAAGGTGGTGAACCACGCGTCCTTCAGGTGCTCTTCCCAGAAGTTCCACCAGTGCGTTCCGACTCCGGTGATGCGCACCTCCGGGTTGTTGCCGGTTGCGCGGAGAGCTCCGACGTAGGCGCGACTGGACAGACCCGACGCAGTCTCGAGTGGAACCATCTGTGCGAACTTGACCGGGTCGAAGCTGGCGCTGACCGGGTTGACGGTCGGGTCGGTCAACGGCGAACCGGTACCGGCCGAGACGAACACCTTGGTGTTGCGGAGCTTGCCGACGTTGAGCAGCGGATCGTTGGCGAGCCACGACGCCGACGGCCATGCGCCCCACATGTTGCGCGCGTTGCCGCCCATCTCGCCGACCGACACCTGGATACCCTGCGCGTAGCCGGGGCTGCTGGCCGTCGGGTAGCCGCTGAACGATGCAACGGCCTTGTAGAAGTCGGGGTGGTTCGCGGCCAGGTTCAGCGCGGAGGTGCCGCTCATGGACAGACCGGCGACTGCATTGTTGACGCCGTCACTGCCGAACTGCGCGGACATGACCGGCGGCAGCTCCTGCGTCAGGAAGGTCTCCCATTTCACGACGCCCAGCTTGGGGTCGGGGCGCTCCCAGTCGGTGTAGAACGTTCCGCCGCCACCGAACGGGATGACCACGTTGACGTGCTTGTCGGCGAAGAACTGCTCCACGTCGGTCTCGATGAGCCAGCCGTTGTTGTCGTCCGGCGCGCGCAGGCCGTCGAGCAGGTAGATCGTCGGAGCAGGACCCTCACCTGCAGCCTTCAGGACCTTGACGGGGATGTCCTTGTTCATTGCATCCGAGTGGACGTAGACCAGAGCGGAATCGGCCTGCGCAACACCCGTCCCCACGAAGGTGGCGCCGAATGCAGCGACCAGCACGGTGACGAGACCCAACAGCAGGCGGGAGCGCAGCCCCCGGAGCACGCCGACCGAGCTACGAGCACGAGAAAACATCAACGAGTCCCTAACGTCCGAATCCGACGACCTTCGGGAGGCAGGGTAACAGGGATATAACGCCTGCGCCTCTTCGCCGATTCTCAGACGATCCACCACGCGGCGTACGGCGGGACCCACAGCGTTCCGCCGGGATCGTGCAGTCCGTGCTCTGCCAGATCGTGGCCGGACAGCACTTCGCGGACATCGACCGACCCCAGGTCCGCCAACCGGGCACGGGCGAGTGGTCGATGATCGGCAGTCACGTTGAATACACCGACGAGAGTCCCGCTCGGGTGTCGACGCTGTACGACGAGGAGGCCGTCGTCGATGTCCGCGTCGGTGAGGACCCGCGTGGGAGCCTCGGAATGAAGCATCGGCAGGCCGGCTCGGACACGTGCGATATGAGCTACACCGTCGAAAACGCGTTGGGCGTCGGAGCCCTGTTCGTGGCGGCGGGCTCGGTCGGCGTCGGTCATCCGCGGCCGGTGAACCCAGCGGTTGTCGGCGGAGTGTCCGTCCTCCGACGCCCACTCGGGGTCGCCCGGTGACCCGATCTCGTCGCCGCTCCACACGACGGGAATGCCTCCCCATGCGGCGACGACGGCGTGCGCGAGGAAAATGCGCGCGAACCCGCCCGCGGGATCCTTCCTCGACGGGCCGAGACCGGTGAGGGCCGCGGCCGTGCCGCTGATCCGCCGATCACCGGTCTCCCTGTTGTGTTGGAAGACAAGCCCTTCCGCCCACGATCCGTCGAACTCGCCGGAGTACCAGTCCGCGAGGAACTGCCGATGCCCGACGCCGGTGACACCCCGGGCGGAGGCGTCGGAATCATCGATGGCCCAGCCGATGTCGTCGTGACAGCGGACATAGGTCACCCAGGTACCGCCGGGCGGTGTCGGCGGCAACCCAGCGAGCGCGTGCCGGGCCAGATCGGTGGAGCCGGACGCCAACATCGACCACACGTGCACCATCAGGCTGTTGTGATAGGCGATGTCCGACACGCGTCCCGCATGGCGCCCCTCGCCCAGATAGGGCATGAGGTCGCGGGGCCCGACGATGGCCTCGGCCTTGAACAACGTCGCAGGAGCGGTCAACCGGCAGGTCGCCCGCAGCGCCTGCGTGACGGCGTGCACCTCCGGCTGGTTCTGACAGTTGGTCCCGAGCCTCTTCCACAGAAATGCGATGGCGTCGAGGCGCAGCACCTCGATTCCCAGGTTCGCCAGATGCACCACTACTTCGGCGAATTCGAGCAGCACGGCGGGATTCGCCCAGTTCAGGTCCCACTGCCACTCGTTGAACGTCGTCCACACCCATTCGCCGTCGACCTCGGTGAAGCTACCGGGCGCGAAGTCCGGGAACACCTCGGGCAGGGTGCGCTCGAACCTGTCGGGAGTGTCGCGATCGGGATAGATCAGGAAGTAGTCACGATACTTCGCGTCACCTGCGCGCGCGGCGACCACCCAGTCATGTTCGCGAGCAACGTGATTGAGAACCAGGTCGACGACGGGGCTGATTCCGCGGCTACGCAACGTGGCGGCCAATTGCGCCAGATCCTCGTTGGTACCGAGATCCTCACGCACCGAGGAGAAGTCCATGACGGCATATCCGCCGTCGTTGTCACCGGGGCGAGGCTTCAGCAACGGCATCATGTGCAGATACGTGACCCCCAGGTCGGTCAGATGATCGAGCCTGTCCCCCAAGCCCTTCAACGTCTTCGCGTACCTGTCGACGTAGCAGGCGTACCCGAACATGTTCGGCCGCTGGAACCAGTCCGGCTGTAACAGCCTGCGTTCGTCGAGCCGGTGCAACTCGTCGGACCGCGCGGCGAACCCCCGGGCCGCGACGGTGACGAGAGCCGACGCCACGTCGTCCGGTGCGGAATACAGCGCGGTCACCGCGTCGAGCAGATCCGGCCCCCACTGCTGCAGACGCAGCTCGAACGTCTGACGTCTGTGCGCAGGTAGATCCGCGAGCAGATCGCGTGCCTCCTCGGAGAGAACCATGCTTGCATGATGACACGGTGGGGTACGAAGGACGCATGGTCTCCGTGACGCGCATCCTCGACACCGTCCTCGATCGAACCGTCGTACCCGGTTACTCCCGCATCGGGTCGACGGTGCGCAGCAGGTTCTGGGCGTCGGACCCGGCACCGTTTCCCGAACCGATCGACGTCGTCGTCACCGGCGGCAGCTCCGGGCTCGGGGCCGCCACAGCGACGTCCCTTGCGAAACTCGGCGCCCGGGTACACCTCGTCGGGCGATCGGCCGAAAGACTCGAGAAGTCCGCCGGGATCATCAAGACAGCTGCATCGGAAGCGTCGATCGTCGTCCGAGAATGCGATGTCAGCGATCTCGATTCCGTCGCACGGCTGGTGACGGACCTGACGTCGGAGCTGACCGGGCTGCATGCCATCGTCCACTGTGCGGGCGTCATGCCCGAGGAGCGCACGTCGACAGCACAGAACCACGAGGCCGCATTCGCGACCCACGTCCTCGGCCCCGTCGCCCTGACCGTCGGCGCCAGGGAACTGTTCGACGCCGGATCCCGAGTCGTCTTCGTCTCCAGCGGCGGCATGTATCCGGTGCCGTTGCACACGCGCGACTTCGAGTTCGCCTCCGGAAAGTACTCCGGCATGACGGCGTACGCCCGCACCAAACGTATGCAGGTGGTCGTCGCCGAGCAGCTGGCTCAGCGAATGACCGAAGAACACGATCCGGTGGTGCACAGCATGCACCCCGGCTGGGCCGCGACACCGGGAGTGACCGATTCGATTCCGATGTTCGGCACGGTCATGAAACCCATCCTCCGCACACCCGACGAAGGCGCGGACACCATCGTGTGGCTCGCCGCCGGCGACGAAGCGCTCACCAGCACCGGAAAGTTCTGGCACGACCGAGCCATTCGGCCGACCCACTACCCGTCGTGGCGCAAGGACTCCCCCGACGCCAGGGATGCCCTGTGGTCGACGGTGGTGGAGGCAACCGGAATCGAGTTGTAGACGGAGCTGTACGGGCGAGCATCTCGACACGTCATCGGCGTGCGCCGCTTCTGATCGGCCTCGTCACCTGTTTCACGACGCACGACGGTATGCCTGCCGCGTCTCCGGCCGCACGTCGCTTGTAGACGCTCGGCGACATTCCCACCAGCTCGGTGAAGCGCGTGCTGAACGTGCCGAGCGAGGAACACCCCACTTCGAAGCACACGTCGGTGACCGAGAGATCTCCTCGTCGCAGCAGCGCCATTGCACGTTCGATCCGGCGAGTCATCAAGTACGAGTAAGGAGATTCGCCGTAGGCACGCTTGAACTGCCGACTCAGGTAGCCGGCCGACACGTGCACACCGCGCGCCAACGCCTCGACGTCCAGCGGCTGAGCGTAGTCGCGATCCATCCGGTCGCGCACGCGTCGCAGGCGCGCGAGATCCTTCAAGTTCTGCGATTCGTCCACGCACGGATCGTGCCATGTCGGCCCCGCGAGGCACACTGTTCGGGTGAAGATCACCGATGCACAACGCCGCGCCCGGTTGGTGTCACGGCAGTTCGCGGCGGCATCGACGCCGGAGGCCGTCGTCGAGTCCGTGTTGGCCCTGCACGCCACCGATCCGGCGACGGTCTACCTGTCCGTTCTCGCGCGTGCCCGGTCGCTGGGCATCGACGACGTCCGCGCCGCGATGTACGAGCGTCGGACATTGGTCCGCTCGATGGCGATGCGCCGCACGCTGTTCGTTCTCGCACACGACGACCTACCGCTCGTCCATGCCGCAGCGAGTCTCGGCGTCGCACGAACGATGCGCAAACGGCTGCTCACCCAAGTCGAGAAGGGACCGACCGATCCGGTGGTCGAGAACCCCGCGGCATGGATCGCGCAGGTCGAACAGGAGACCGAGACACGCCTGAAGGCCGTCGGCACAGCAACGGGAGCCGAGTTGTCCGCCGCGGTTCCACTGCTCAAGACCGCGTTTCTGCCCACGACCGACAAATCGTACGACGTCAGGCGCTACGTCACCTCCGAAGTCCTGGTGATGATGGCAGCCGAAGGAAAAATGGTGAGGGTCGAACCTCGCGGCGCCTGGACGTCACGGCGGCACGCGTGGGCTCCGATCGATCACTGGTGGCCAGGCGGCATCCCCGCCGTCGACGAGACCGACAGTCGCCGAGAACTCGTGCGCAGGTGGCTCGAAGTGTTCGGTCCGGCCACCATGGCCGACATCCAATGGTGGACCGGATGGAACAAGACCCAGACACGTGCGGCGGTGGCAACCATCGACACGGTCGCCGTCGAACTGACCGCAGGCGAAGGCATCATGCTGCCGGATACAGACCTGTCCGGCTCCGCGCGCGGCGTCGTGCTGCTCCCCGCCCTCGACCCGACGCCGATGGGCTGGAAGCACCGCGACTGGTACCTCGGTGACTACAAGCCACCGTTGTTCGACACCTTCGGCAACATCGGTCCGACCATCTGGCTCGACGGCCGAATCGTCGGCGGATGGGCAGTCACTCCGGCAGGCGAAGTCGCGACCGAACTGTTCGAGGACATCGGATCCAACACCGCCGACGTCACCGCCGAAGCCGAGCGGATCACAACACTGCTCGCCGGCACCGCCGTCGTACCGTCCTTCCCGACGCCGTTGGAAAAACGACTGCGCGGTAGGTAAGCGACTCGGTGCGAACGTGCACCCAGTACAGTTTTAAACCATGCCGATCAGTCTCGTTTCCGTCATCGTGCCGGTCTACAACGGCTTGCCGCACCTGGACGTGCAGCTCAGGGCCCTGGAGGCTCAGGATTACAAGGGCGCGTTCGAGGTGATCGTGAGCGACAACGGCTCGACCGATGGTACGCGTGAGTACGTCGCCAGCCTGTCTTCATCCCTCACAGTCCGTTGCGTCGACGCGTCCCGGATCCGGGGTGTGTCGCATGCACGAAACGTCGGCATGGACGCCGCCCGAGGCGAGTTCATTGCCATCGTCGACCACGACGATTCGGTCCATCCCGGTTGGCTGACCGCCCTGACCCGCGAAGCGGAGAACTTCGACGCAGTAGGGGGCCCGATCGAGCTGTATTCACTGAATTCCCCCGAGGTCGCGTCCTGGTCAGGCGCCCCCACTCCGGAACAACGCCTCGACACCTTCCACCTTCCGTGGGCTCAGGGCAACAACTTCGGTATGTGGCGCAACGTCGTGGAACAGGTCGGTTATTACGACGAAAAATTGACCAACGGCGGCGACGACGTCGACTATTGCTGGCGGATTCAACAGGCCGGATTGACGCTGGGGCACGCACCGGAAGCCGTCGTCGCGTACCGCCTGAGGACTACGCTCGGTGGATGTTTCGCACAGGGACGCAAATACGGTGGGGCAGCCTGCGTGGTTGCCGTCAAGCATCGGTCACGTGGCTGCCCGCAGCTGTCCCCGCTCGTACAGGTTCCGGCACATCTGGCGAGCCTTGGCCTCATGTTGGTCGCTCGAAATCCTTGGTTGCGCAGACGATCCCACTCAGTGCCGCGCGAGATCTGGGCTCAGCACCTCGGCCTTCAGTACGGCGCGATGGTGATGCGTCTGCGCCTGCTCAATCCGCGTGTTCGAACCGAAATCGACGGACAATGGCAGGAATCGTGAGCGCCTCATGACCCAGCGTGCACTCGCATCCATTCGAGACGAGACATTGGCGGTCTTGCGCAGTCACGTCGCCCCGGGTGAACGTGTGGCGCTGCTCGATTTCCCCAGCTACGACAACGCGGGCGACTCTCTCATCTACGCCGGTGAGATCCGGTACCTCGAAGAATCGAACGTCCAGGTCGATTATGTCTCGGACGTGCACACCCACCACGACGGGCTTCTGCGGGATCGAGTGGGCGCGGGCACGATCTTCCTGCGCGGGGGAGGAAATTTCGGAGACCGCTGGCCCGGACATCAACGATTTCGTGAGGGTATCGTGGAGCGGTTCCCGCACAATAAAATCGTCTGCCTCCCACAAGGAATCGACTACGCCGATCCCGCGGCACTGAGGCGGACGGCGGACCTGTACTCGAAGCATTCCGATCTGACGCTCTTGCTCCGTGAACGAAAATCCTACGATCTCGCCATAGCCGCATTCCCCGACAATCGGGTCGAATACTGCCCCGATATGGCATTCGGAGCGCAAATCGACAGCAGTCCAGGCGGCTCGGCGGTGGATGTCGTGAAGCTGCTGCGCGTCGATTCCGAGGGCATCGATCACGGCGCCGTCGACCTCGGCGCGTCTTCAGTCCAAGCAGATTGGGGTCTACGCGGACCGGATCGCGCGCTGTGGAACGCGATCACGCTGCCCACCAGAATTGCGTACAACGTGCCACGGACCACCCGAATTCTCTATCCGGCTCTCGCCCGGTCCTACCCCTTCGCCGCGCAGCTCAATCTGCGTGTTGCTCAACGCATTCTGAACCAAGGCTCGGTAGTCTTGACCGACAGACTCCACGCCGCGGCACTGGCCGCGATGATGGGAAAACGGGTGGTTGCACTCGACAACGCGAACAAGAAGGTTTCCGGCATCTACAGCGCCTACCTACATCGGTTCGACACAGTGCGACTGGCGTCGACAGCGGCAGAGGCTGTCGAAATGGTCGAAGACGCGGTGACGCGAAGCCGATGATGGGCTAACCCCGATCGCTCCAGAACCCACATTGGTGCGCGTCGTAGTAGTTGCCCACAACGGTGTCCGGGTTGCCGAATTCCAACACCGGACCGCTGGCGTCCGTTGTCTTCGGCCAGCCCTCCCCCGGGTCGCCGGATCGTGCGAACTCGGACCAAGCCTCGATCATCTTCTCCGACAGGTCTTTCTGGCCGGGACCGGTGAGAAGGTCACTGCCGTTCAGGTCGAACGTGTACGGCAGATCGGTCGCATGTGCAGCGCCCTGAGCCAATCCCGTGGCCGATACACCGCTCACATCCGGGGCTGTCTCGTCGGCGAATTCGTAGGACCACACGTCGGCGTTCGTAGAAAGCAACGCGGACGTGTTCAGCATCGGGCACGACCAGGCCGCATCGGTGACCAGGGTGGACCATGCCAGCGCTGCACTGTCGAATTCGGTTCTCGGGTAGCGCTGTTCCACCTCGCCCGCACGCGTGCCGAATGCCTGCTGGATGAGCGACCTGTAGGTCTCGTCGGTGACGGACGTCGGATCTGCCAGCAATGCACCCCCGACGAACGATCGGTGCTCGTCCGCGTTACCACCCATGATCACTGGGATCGGCATCGTGCGTCTGTCTCGAACTGCGTCTGCCGGATTTGTCGGTTGTAGGTCCGTACCGTAGGCCAGACCATTGCCGAACGACGACGATTGCTCGACAACCTTCTCGACGGGCAACTCCCGCAGGCAACGCAGCCGATCGTCGGTGCAGCCCAGAGCGTCTGCGATTGCACTGCCCGTTGCTTCGCTTTCGGCAAGCGGAGCGTACGGCGTCAACTCGGGCAGCCCCGGGTAGAGAGTTCCGGCGGGCCAGTCGATCAGGCACGACCCCGATTGGATGATCGCTTTGTCGACGAGCCCCTCCGCGGCAGGGGATCCCAGCGCTGCACAGGCAGACATTCCACCGGCCGACTCCCCCATCACGGTCACGTTGTCGGGATCGCCACCGAACGCCTCGGCATTGTCGTTCGCCCACTTCAGCGCAAGGAGCTGATCGGCGAGCCCGAAGTTACCGGAGCCCTCCAGGCCGGGAAGACCGAGATAGCCGAGCATTCCGAGCCGATAGTTGACCGTCACTACGATCACGTTGCCCTGTTCGGCGAAACGCGTGGCGTCGTAGTCCGAGCCCGCGCCGCTGGTGAAACCGCCCCCGTGCCACCACACGACGACCGGGAGCTGACCGTCACCCGCGTCCGAAGGAACCGTCACGTTCAGAAACAGGCAGTCCTCGTCGGTCTGCACATCCGGACCTGTCCCCTGCGGGCACCGCGCGCCGAACGACGTGGCGTCGACGGTGTCCTCGGTGTCCGGAGCAGCTTCCGGCAACGCCCACCGCAGATCACCGACTGGTGGCTGCGCATATCGAACTCCGAGAAACTGCCGCGTGCCACCGACCTCGCTACCGCGCAGCAGGCCCGTCGTGGTGTCCACGGGCAGAGGGTCCCGTGGTTCGGGCTGGTTGTCCGTCGCAGTAGCGCATCCGCCTACCAACAGCACACACACCACTGCCGCCAAGGTCTTCTTCATCGATCGCCTCGTCCGTGATCACCGACCGCCGTACATTCTATCCTCCGAAAGGATAGGCGAAGCGGGTGAAGCGCTGTCTAGACGTTGAAGCGGAATTCGACGACGTCGCCGTCGACCATGATGTAGTCCTTGCCCTCCATACGGACTTTGCCTGCGGCCTTGGCCGAGGCCATGGAGCCGGCTTCGATGAGGTCGTCGTAGCTGACGATTTCGGCCTTGATGAAGCCACGCTCGAAGTCGGTGTGGATGACTCCGGCAGCCTGGGGAGCGGTGTCGCCCTGGTGAATCGTCCACGCGCGGGCTTCTTTCGGTCCTGCCGTGAGGTAGGTCTGCAGACCGAGGGTGTGGAAACCGGCGCGGGCGAGAGCATCGAGGCCCGGTTCGGTCTGGCCGACGCTCTCGAGCAGTTCGGCGGCCGATTCGGCGTCGAGTTCGAGGAGCTCGGATTCGATCTTGGCGTCGAGGAACACCGCGTCTGCGGGTGCGACGGATCGTGCGAGCTCGCCGACGCGTGCGTCGTCGGTGAGGATCGATTCATCGGCGTTGAAGACGTAGAGGAACGGCTTCGTGGTGAGCAGCTGGAACTCCTTGAGGAGCTCGAAGTCGAGCTTGTCCTTCGCGGAGAACAGAGTCTTGCCGTCGTTCAGTACTGCCTGCGCAGCGATGGCGGCGTCGAGTGCAGGCTTGCGGTCCTTCTTGATCCGCGCTTCCTTCTCGACGCGCGGGATGGCCTTTTCGAGCGTCTGGAGGTCGGCGATCGCGAGCTCGGTCTCGATGACCTCGATGTCGGCGGCGGGATCGACGCGGCCGTCGACGTGCACCACGTCGTCGTCGGCGAAGACGCGCACCACCTGGCAGATAGCGTCGGCCTCACGGATGTTGGCGAGGAACTTGTTGCCTAGGCCAGCGCCTTCGGACGCGCCCTTGACGATGCCGGCGATGTCGACGAACGACACGAGCGCCGGAACCTCCTTCTCGGAGCCGAAGACCTCAGCGAGCTTGCCCAGCCGCGGATCCGGCAACGGCACGACACCGACGTTGGGCTCGATGGTCGCGAACGGGTAGTTCGCGGCCAGCACATCGTTCTTGGTCAATGCGTTGAAGAGGGTGGACTTGCCGACGTTGGGCAGTCCGACGATTCCGAGGGTGAGGCTCACGGTCTATGGAGTCTACTTTGACGTCGGGACCAGCACCGCGTCGCCCAGGATCTTCGTCGGAGGACGTGACGACGGGAGAATCATCGCCACCCTAGGTGAGGGCGCGTGCCGCGTGGGCGAGGGTGGTCACGGCGTCCCAATCTTCGGCAGCAAGAACGGGCGCCGGGGTGATCCATGACCCTCCGACGCATCCGACGTTCGGCAGCGACAGGTACGTCGACGCATTGGCCGTGGAGATCCCGCCCGTCGGGCAGAAGCGGGCCGCTGGAACGGGTGAGTGGATCGACTTCAGGAAGTTCGCGCCGCCCGACGCCTCGGCCGGGAAGAACTTCAGGTCGGTGTAGCCGGCTTCCAGCAGGGCGAGCACCTCGGACACGGTGGCGGCACCGGGTAGGTGGGGCAGACCGGTGTCGCGCATCGCCTGTGTCAACCCTGGTGTGCTGCCGGGTGAGACGAGGAACTGCGCGCCGGCGTCGGATGCCTGCTTCGCCTGGCCGGGCGTGACGATCGTGCCCGCACCGAGAAGGATCTCGGGCACCTCGGCGGCAATGCGTTCGATCGCGTCGAGGGCCACCGGGGTGCGCAGGGTGAGTTCGATGACGGGCAGGCCGCCGGCGACGAGGGCGCGGGCGATCGGCACGGCGTGGTCGAGATTTTCGACCACCACCACGGGGATGACGGGTACGCGGTCCAGCAGGGATTCGGTCATGTGTAGTCCTTCTTCTGTGCGTCGGGTCTTCTGAACGGCGGAACTGTCAGCGCATCACGAACATGGCGCCTTCGTCGGCGGGGCCGACAAGAGCGCGCATGCCGGAGAACAGGTCTCGGCCGGTGGAGACCCACTCGTCCTGCGCCGGCGCTCGGCCGGTGACCACTCTGACCTCGAAGTCCGCAAGTGGCACGTCGATGTCGAGCGTTCCGGCGACGGAGTCGAGGGTGATCATGTCACCGTCCTCGATCTTCGCGATCGCACCCCCACTGGCTGCTTCGGGCGTGAGATGAATTGCTGCAGGAACTTTCCCGGACGCTCCGGACATGCGCCCGTCGGTGATGAGCGCGACGCGGTAGCCGCGATCCTGCAGGATTCCCAAGGCCGGCGTCAGCTTGTGTAGTTCAGGCATTCCGTTGGCCTGCGGCCCCTGGTAACGCAGCACTGCGACGAAGTCGCCTTCCAGATCTCCTGCGTCGAACGCTGCGAGGAAGTCCGCCTGGTCGTCGAACACCTTCGCGGGCGCGGTGACCACGCGGTGCTCGGCCGCCAGCGCGGAGGTCTTGATGACGCTCTTTCCGATCGGGCCGGTCAGCATCTTCAGGCCGCCGTCGGCGCTGAACGGTTCGTCGGCGCCGCGAAGCACACTGTCGTCGTGGCTCATTCGCGTACCGTCGTGCCACATCACACCCTCGCCGTCGAGCTTGGGTTCCTGCGTGTAACGCCGAAGACCGAATCCCGCAATGGTTTTCACGTCGTCGTGCATCAGACCGGCATCGAGAAGCGAACCGATCACGAAACCGAGGCCGCCTGCGGCGTGGAAGTGGTTCACGTCCGCCTTGCCGTTGGGGTAGATCCGTGCCATCAGTGGCACGACAGCCGATAGATCCGACAGGTCTTGCCAGGTCAGCGTGATACCGGCGGCGCGGGCGATCGCAACGAGGTGCATGGTGTGGTTGGTCGAGCCGCCGGTGGCCAGGAGTGCAACACAGCCGTTGACGATCGCCTTCTCGTCGACGATTTCGCCGACCGGTGTGTAGTTCTCACCGAGATCGGTCAGACCGGTGACGACATGGGCGGCTTCGCGAGTCAGGGCGTCGCGCAACGGGGTTCCGGGATTGACGAAGGACGAGCCGGGTAGGTGCAGACCCATGACCTCCATCAGCAACTGATTGGAATTCGCAGTTCCGAAGAACGTGCACGTGCCACTGCCGTGGTACGACGCCGCCTCCGCGTCCAGCAACGCTTCTCGTCCCACCTTGCCTTCGGCGTAGAGCTGGCGAGCTTTCGCCTTCTCGCCGTTGGGAAGTCCGGAGGTCATCGGGCCCGCGGGGACGAACACGGCGGGCAGGTGGCCGAAGCTCAAGGCGCCCATGAGCATTCCTGGCACGATCTTGTCGCACACGCCCAGCATGAGGGTGGCGTCGAACATGTCGTGCGACAGCGCAATTGCGGTGGACATCGCGATGATGTCACGACTGAAGAGCGAGAGTTGCATCCCGTCGCGGCCCTGGGTGATGCCGTCGCACATCGCGGGCACTCCCCCGGCGAACTGCGCGATTCCGCCTGCTTCGATGACAGCGGCCTTGAGTGCAGCCGGGTAGGTCTCGAACGGCTTGTGCGCCGAGAGCATGTCGTTGTACGCGGACACGATGGCGATGTTCGGCTTCACCATGCCGCGCAGGGCTTGCTTGTCGGCTTTTCCCGACGCGGCGAAACCGTGGGCGATGTTGGCGCAGGCAAGCCGCCCGCGAGCGGGGCCTCGACTTCCTGCTGCGGCGATGCGATCGAGGTAGGTGGCCCGGGCGGACTGGCTGCGGGCTGCGATGCGGTCGGTGACCTGACGCAGGACCGGGTGGATGGTGTCCATGAGGTGTCTCCCTGTTCGGTCTTTCACGATTCAGACTAGAGGCACTTACGCGTCACGACAACCCAACTTACGTTTTTCAAAACCCTAAGTCCGCGATCTTGCGTTGTTGCCGCAACGGTTGCGGATTGGTTGAATGACGTATATGCGAATGTCACGTGCAAGTGCTCCACCTGCGACAGCAGGTGAGATGTTCGCGCTGATCCGTGACGGTGATGCCGACACCCGAGCGGACCTCGGAAAGACGACCGGCCTGTCGCGATCGGCCGTCGCCGCACGCGTCACTGCGCTCACCACACTCGGATTGATCGTCGAAACCGAGGACACTCTCTCGACCGGGGGCAGGCCACCTGCCCGGTTGTCGTTCGACGTCGACGCGGGAATCGTGCTCGCTGCAGCCATCGGCCGAAGTCGTTCACAACTGGGCGTGTTCACCCTCGGTGGCGAATTCCTCCTCGGCGACACCGTCGACCAGGAGATCGGCATCGGACCAGACGAGTTGATGCCGCAGATCACCAAGCGACTGGAAGCGCTCGTCGACGACGCTGCACGCAGCGATCACCGCATTCTCGGAGTCGGCCTGTCCATCCCCGGCACCGCGGACACCGCCCGTGGGTGCAGTCTCGACTCCCCGATCATGCACGGCTGGGACGGAGTCCCGCTCGCACCGTTCTTCGCCGACACGACCGACGCGCCGGTCTTTCTCGACAACGACGCCAACGCGATGGTGCTGGCCGAACGCCGCGACAACCGGCATCGATTCACGAATGCGCTGCTGGTCAAGGCGTCGACGGGTCTCGGCGCGGGGATTGTCGCCGGCGGCGAACTGCAGCGCGGATCACTCGGCGCAGCAGGAGAATTCGGCCACACCAAAACCTCCGCCGCGGCCGGAGTCGCATGTCGCTGCGGAGACAGCGGCTGCCTGGAAGCCATCGCAGGCGGCTGGGCACTGGTACGCGCATTGCAGGAACAAGGCAGAAGCGTCGGCCACATTCGAGGCGTCGTCGACCTGGCGGTGAGCGGCGACCCCGAGGCGCGTCGGCTCATTCGCGACAGCGGCCGCCACATCGGCGAGACGCTGGCAGGCGCCGTGAACCTACTCAACCCCGAGGTCCTCATCGTCGGCGGAGACATGGCAAAGGCCTACGACATCTTCGTCGCCGGGTTACGTGAGACCGTCTACGGAAATGCGACGGCACTGGCCACCAAGGCCTTGACCATTCAAGCGACAACACACGGCGACTACTCCGGCGTCATCGGTAGCGCGGCAATGGTATTGGACCAGGTACTGAGCGCGCGAGCGGTCGACGACGCATTGGGCGGCTGACGTCCGCCCACGGCGCTCCTCCCGTTCGGCGCAGGATCGGAACCATTGACCGCAGCTACACCGGAATGTGGCCGGGCTGTCACCAGGAGCGTCTAGGGTGATCGCTGTCACATTCGCGAATGCTGAAAGCGGTCCCCATGGCTTTGAAAGCGGCAGACGATCCGAACATCGAGTTGTTGAAGACCGATGCGGATCTGCCCCCGGTCGGAGTAGTCGACAAATCTCCGATGACTCCCGCCAAACGCGTCCTGTTCGTCCTCATCGGATTGCTCGGTGGTGTGGCCTGGACGGTCGTCGCGATCGTCCGAGGCGAGAACCCCAATGCGGTGTGGTTCGTGATCGCAGCGGTCTGCACCTACATCATCGCGTTCCGGTTCTACGCACGGTTGATCGAGCGTAAGATCGTCTTCCCTCGCGACAACCGAGCCACGCCTGCCGAGATCCTCGAGAACGGCAAGGATTACATGCCGACGGATCGGCGGGTGCTCTTCGGTCACCACTTCGCCGCGATCGCCGGTGCAGGCCCCCTCGTCGGCCCTGTTCTGGCCGCTCAGATGGGCTACCTTCCGGGCACGATGTGGATCATCATCGGCGTCGTGTTCGCCGGTGCCGTGCAGGATTTCCTCGTCCTGTGGATCTCGACGCGACGCCGGGGCCGCAGCCTCGGCCAGATGGCCCGCGACGAGCTGGGAGTGGTCGGCGGCACCGCGGCACTCATCGGCGTCTTCGTCATCATGATCATCATCATCGCTGTGCTCGCGCTGGTGGTCGTCAACGCTCTCGCGGAGAGCCCGTGGGGCGTCTTCTCCATCGCACTGACCATCCCCATCGCGTTGTTCATGGGCGTCTACCTGCGCTACCTGCGTCCCGGCAAGGTGTCCGAGGTGTCGTTGATCGGCGTCGTGCTGCTGCTGTTCGCCATCGTCGCCGGCGGCTGGGTCGCCGAAACCGAATGGGGCACCGATTGGTTCACTCTCTCGAAGGTCACCGTCGCCTGGTGCCTGATCGGATACGGCCTCGCCGCCTCGATCCTGCCGGTGTGGCTGCTTCTCGCTCCGCGTGACTACCTGTCCACGTTCATGAAGGTCGGCACCATTGCACTGCTGGCCGTCGGCATCCTCATCGCACGGCCCGAGATCCAGATGCCCGCGATGACGTCGTTCGCCACCGAGGGCAACGGTCCTGCGTTCTCCGGCTCGCTGTTCCCGTTCCTGTTCATCACCATCGCCTGCGGCGCCCTGTCC
The DNA here is from genome assembly GCF_002259425.1 of Rhodococcus sp. 14-2470-1a. Classification (NCBI taxonomy): domain Bacteria; kingdom Bacillati; phylum Actinomycetota; class Actinomycetes; order Mycobacteriales; family Nocardiaceae; genus Rhodococcus; species Rhodococcus sp. 14-2470-1a. The sequence goes on along the minus strand of NZ_NPFZ01000016.1, from coordinate 94,627 downwards.
GGGTTCCACGCCCTCATCTGCTCCGGCACCACTCCGAAGCTGCTGGAGAAGGAAAAGCAGATGCGGATGATCGGCTACGGCGGCATGCTCACCGAATCCTTCGTCGCGATCATGGCGCTCGTCACCGCCTGTGTTCTCGATCAGCACATCTACTTCGCGCTCAACGCTCCGGCGACGCTCACCGGCGGCACCCCGGAAACCGCGGCGGACTACGTCAACGGGCTCGGCTTGAGCGGCGGGGACATCACCGCAGCGGAACTGAGCCAGGCGGCATCCGACGTCGGCGAGGAATCGATCATTTCCCGCACCGGTGGTGCACCGACGCTCGCATTCGGTATGTCCGAGGTGCTGCATCAGGTCTTCGGCGGCGAAAGCCTCAAGTCGTTCTGGTACCACTTCGCGATCATGTTCGAGGCACTGTTCATTCTCACGACGGTCGACGCAGGCACGCGCGTTGCACGCTTCATGCTCTCCGACAGCATCGGCAACCTGCCCGGCTCGTCGGCCAAGAAGTTCAAGGACCCGTCGTGGCGACCCGGCGCATGGGTGTGCTCGTTCATCGTCGTCGCAGCGTGGGGCGCAATCCTTCTCATGGGCGTCACCGACCCGCTCGGCGGCATCAACACGCTGTTCCCGCTCTTCGGCATCGCAAATCAGTTGCTCGCCGCGATCGCCTTGACGGTGGTCCTGACCATCGTGATGAAGCGCGGCCTGTTCAAGTGGGCCTGGATTCCCGGTATCCCCCTTGCCTGGGACCTCATCGTGACGATGACCGCGTCGTACCAGAAGATCTTCTCGTCGGTGCCCGCCATCGGATACTGGGCGCAGCACTCCCAGTTCGTCGACGCCAAGAACCAGGGCCTCACCGAATTCGGCAGCGCCAAGTCCGCCGAAGCAATCGACGCCGTCATCAGGAACACGTTCATCCAGGGAACGTTGTCGATCATCTTCGCCGTGCTGGTCATCATCGTCGCCGCAGCCGGCATTCTGGTCTGCATCAAGGCTGTTCGAGCAGGCGGACTCCCGGACAACGAAGAACCCGAGGTTCCGTCGAAGATCTTCGGACCCGCAGGCTTCGTCCCGACCGCGGCAGAGAAGGAAATCCAGGGCGAATGGGACAAGCTCATCGCCGACGGCACCGTCCGCGCACCGGGTGCGGCGCACGCAGGGCATCACTGACATGCGCGGACTTCTGTGGTGGATCACTTCGGTGATGGGCGACAAGGACTACGAGCGCTACGTCGCCCACATGCAGCGGGTCCACCCCGGCGAACCGGTTCCGTCCGAACGTCAGTTCTGGCGGGACCGCTACGCCGACGCCGACACGAACCCCGGCGCCCGCTGCTGTTGAGGTGAACTGACGTCGTACATGCGTGTCCGATTCCCGCTAGCGACTACAGGGGGCGCGGTGACACAGTGGAGTCCATGGAATTGGACTTCGACCGGTGTTACCGCGCCGTCTCGGCACGAGACACCCGTTTCGACGGGCAGTTCTTCACTGCCGTGCGCACGACGGGCATCTACTGTCGCCCGTCGTGCCCGGCGACCACCCCCAAGGCACAGAACGTCACGTTCGTTCCGACCGCTGCCGCCGCGCAACACGAGGGATACCGTGCGTGTCGACGCTGTCAACCCGACGCCACCCCCGGCTCACCGCGATGGAACATCCACTCGGATCTGACGTCGCGCGCCATGCGCTTGATTTCCGACGGCGCGGTGGAGCGCGGTGGCGTCGACGCCCTCGCCGATACCCTCGGGTACTCGACCCGGCAGTTGACGCGGGTGCTGACCACAGAGATCGGCGCGGGCCCGCTCGCGCTGGCCAGGGCCCACCGCGCCCACACCGCCCGCACCCTGATCCAGACGACCGACATGTCGATGAGCGACATCGCATTCGCATCGGGGTTCTCGAGCATCAGGCAGTTCAACGACACCGTTCGGGAAGTATTCGCCGTCAACCCCACGACGTTGCGCGACGAAGCGACTCGCCAAAAGACCATCTCGTCCAACGGAACCGTGTCGGTGAGACTCCCCTATCGGCAGCCGCTGGACACCGGGTGGCTCGAGTGGTTCCTCGAAGGCCACGCGGTACCCGGCATCGAATCGTTCGAGAACGGCCTCTACCGGCGGTCACTGCGGCTCCCCCACGGTCACGCCGTCGTCGGGATGCGCTTCGTCGACGGGTACGTCGAGGCAACGCTGAGCCTGATGGACATGCGAGACCTCGCCCCCGCCGTCGCCCGGATCCGTCACCTGCTCGATCTGGACGCCGACCCCGAAGCCGTCGACTCCGCGCTGTCCGAGGACCAGGCGTTGGCGTCGAACATCGCCGCACACCGCGGGATGCGAGCGCCCGGCAGCATCGACGGTGAGGAACTGTTGCTGCGCACCATGATCGGGCAGCAGATCTCACTACGCGCCGCCGCCACCCACACTGCGCGCCTGGTCGACGCGCTCGGCGACCACATCGAGGATCCACTCGGCGGCACCGTCACGCGGTTGTTTCCCAGCGCGGCCGTCATCGCCGAACGCGGACACGAGGTACTCACCGGCCCGCGTGCACGGGTCAGTTCGATCATCGGCGTCGCCGACGCGGTGGCGTCGGGCAAGATCGTCCTTCATCCGGCCCGGCCGGCCGAGGAGCTGGAACGGGACTTGCTCGCGCTCAAAGGGATCGGCCCGTGGACGGCGCGGTACGTCGTCATGCGCACTCTCGCCGACCCGGATGTATTGCTCGACACCGATCTCGTCGTCCGCCAGGGCGCCGAGGCACTCGGACTTTCGCTGAAGGACTCGGACCGCTGGGCGCCGTGGCGGTCCTACGTCTCCATGCACCTGTGGAACATCGCCCTGACAAGGAGAGCAGCATGACTGCATCGTTCGCCATGATCGACACCCCGATCGGCCCGTTCACGACCGTCGTCGACGACGCGGGGTCGGTGCTCGCCGCCGGATGGACGGACTCGATCGACAATCTGGTCCCGCTGATCCACGCAAGTCTCCGGCCTACCGATCTTCGGCAGGCCTCGACGCTCGGCAGCGTGACCGCAGCCGTCGACGCCTATCACCGCGGCGACGTGCACGCCATCGACGACGTACCGGTATCGCAACAGTCGGGAGAATTTCTGGTCCACGCCTGGAAGGTTCTGCGGACAGTGCCTGCCGGGTCGCCGGTGACGTACTCGCAATTCGCGGAAATGGCCGGGCGCCCGGCGGCCATTCGAGGGGCTGCGTCCGCCTGCGCGCGCAATGCTGCCGCACTGTTCGTGCCGTGCCACCGAGTGTTCCGAATCGGCGGCGCGCTCGGCGGATTCAGATGGGGTCTGCCGGCGAAGGAATGGCTCCTGACACACGAAGCAGGAGTGGAGCCTGCGGAATGACCAGGGAAGCAGGAGTGGAGCCTGCGGAATGACCAGGGAAGCAGGAGTGGAGCCTGCGGAATGACCAGGGAAGCAGGAGTGGAGCCTGCGGAATGACCGGTGGAGGCGGGAGTGGAGTCATGAAACGTTAAGGTCACTCGAGTGGATCGAACGATGCACCGAGCGGCGGGGCGACGGAAGGAACGTGCAGCGTGACGGACAAGACAGCGCCCGAAGTGAAACCGGGGCGTGATCGTGGCGACCTCATCGGTGTCGGCGGAATCTGGTTGGCGAAATGGTCGCTGATCCTGGTGTCCGTCTCGGCGGGTGCCTGGGTTCTCGGCTGGCTCATCTCGGCGTTGTGGGTGGTGATCCTGCCGGCTCTGCTCGCGATCATCGTCGCGACGGTCCTGTGGCCACCGACCAAATGGATGATGCGCGTCGGGCTGCCTCCGGCGTTGTCCGCGACTGCCGCACTCGTCGTGTTCTTCCTCGTCATCGGCGGCATCATCACGTTGATCGTGCCGTCGGTGGTGGACTCGGCACCCGAACTCGCGGACAAGGCGACCGACGGCGTCGCGCAGGTTCAGGATTGGCTCAAGGGCCCGCCGGTCAACTTGCAGGACGAGCAGATCGACAACGCCGTGTCGGCGATCACCTCGCGACTGCAGGACAGTGGCACCGCGATCGCCTCGGGCGTGTTCACCGGCGTCTCCGCTGCGGGTTCGATTCTCGTCACGCTCGCGTTGGTGCTCGTTCTGTCGTTCTTCTTCGTCAAGGACGGCGTCCGGTTCATTCCGTGGCTGCACGGAATCGCCGGCGGCCGCGCTGGTCGCCACCTCGCCGAGGTCCTCGCGCGTATGTGGGCGACGCTCGGCGGCTTCATCCGCACTCAGGCCATCGTGAGTCTGATCGACGCCTTCTTCATCGGCCTCGGCTTGGTCATTCTGGGCGTGCCGCTGGCCCTGGTGCTGGCGACGTTGACGTTCCTGGGTGGCTTCATCCCGATCGTCGGTGCGTTCGTCGCAGGTGCGTTGGCCGTGTTGGTCGCGCTCGTCGCGAACGGGCCGACTACGGCACTCATCGTGCTCGTCATCATCATCGCGGTGCAGCAACTGGAAGGTAATGTGCTGCAACCGATTCTGCAGAGCCGCAGCATGAACCTGCATCCCGCGATCGTTCTGTTGGCGGTCACCGGCGGTGGTTCCGTCTTCGGCATCATCGGCGCGTTCCTGGCTGTCCCCGCAGCAGCCGTGGCAGCTGTGCTGATCCGCTACGTGTCGGAACAGATCGACAGGCACTCCAACGAATCAGACCGAGTGGAGCTCGAGGAACAGGCTCCGGACACGGAGGATCTCGTCACCGACGAGGACGGTGTCAACAAGGATTCCAAGGAGAAGAAACAGAAGGATCAGGACGCCGCGAAGAGCTGAAGCCTCGATCCCTCTCGCTCACGTATGACGTGCAGGCGCGTCGGGATGCGTTGACGCATCTCGTCGACATGGCTGACAATGCCCACCACCCGGCCGCCCGCACGTAGTTCGTCCAGAACTCCCATCACCGATTCCAGGGTGTCGGCGTCCAGCGTGCCGAAGCCCTCGTCGATGAACATGGTGTCCAGGACGACACCGCCGCTCTCCGCTGCGACGACGTCGGCAAGGCCGAGTGCCAAAGCCAGCGAGGCCAGAAACGATTCACCCCCGGACAGAGTCTTCGCCGAGCGCACGGCACCGGTGTAGTCGTCGCGGATGTCGAGACCGAGCCCACCGCGTCGACCCCGCGATTCCGCCTCGTCGGAGTGGACGAAATCGTATCGGCCCGAGGACATTCGACGCAGTCTCGCCGACGCGGATTCCGCGACCTCCTCCAACCGCGACGCCAACACGTACGACCGGAGGGACATCTTCCGCGAGTTCTGACCGCGTCCGGCCACTACGTCGGCGAGTGCCGCGAGTTCGTCGTGCTTGGTCTGCATGGGCGCAGCACGGTCGATGGCCGCCCACAAGCCTGCCGTCAACTCCTCCAACTGTTCGGCCCGCCGCTTGCACTCGGCGTGCTCGGCAACGGCAGCATGCAAGCGTACTTGCGCGTCCTCGACGGCGACCCGCGCCGCCGCGGTGTCGACGGGGTCGAGGTTCGCGACGGCCGCGATCGCGGGTTCGGCGAGCACTTGCTCGGCGTGGGCGCGGATGTCGTTGGCTTGCGCGAGCTGCTTTTCGATGGACTGCGCCCGCGCCGGAGACACCACGGCGGCCGCAGCCTCGCGGGCAGTCGAGAAGCCCGACTCCGCGATCAGCCCATCCAGCCTTCGAGTCACGTCCTCCATGTCGAGGAGCGCGCGCGAAGCCTCCTCTCGCCGCTCGACGACGACGGACGACAGTGAGATGAGCGTCTCCAGCCGCTTCACCTCGGCGTCGATTCCCTCCGTCCCGTCGACGGCTGCGGCAATCGTGGCTCTCATCTGCGCCACGTCGTCGGCCATCTGCGCGGCCCGCGCACTCAATCCTGCTGCCGCGGCCTGCTCATCGGCTATCGCGGCGGCGAGTCTCTGATCCTCGCCGCGCAGGTGCGTCAGCCGTGCGTCCAGGCTCTCTCGTTGCTCCGCGGCCGTCCGTGCGGATCGGAGCGCTACGGAGACCTCGTCCAGCGCAGCGACCAACTCTGCGCTGTCACGGTCTCCCGATTGCTGAACCAGCACGTCGCGGGTACGCAGCAGGGCGGTGACCTCCGCCGCCTTCTTCTCGGCGATGGTTCCCGCCCGACGCTCGCTGGCTGCGGCGTCCGCCTCGTCGTCCTTGGTGACGGTCGACTCCTCGGCGCGGGTCGGCGCAGGATGCGACAGTGACCCACACACTCCGCACGGCGCACCGTCGACCAGGCTCGACGCCAACTCGGCGGCCATTCCGGACAGCCGTTGCTCGCGCAGGTCCAGGGTGTGAGCGCGCGCATCGTTGAACGACGCGACCGCTACGTGATGCGCCTTCTCCGCAGCAACGAGCCGCTTCCGAGTCTTCGCGAGTTCGATCGCTGCTTCCACGGCGCTCGTGATACGAGACCACTCTGCCTCGAGCGCAGGCACTTCGGCAGCCGCGTGCACGGCCGCGCGCAACGACGATTCGGCCTGAGCGATCTGCTCGGGCAGGACGTTGCGATCGGCGCGGTGAGCGCTCGACTTCTTCTCGACGGCTGCGTGCTCGGCCAGAAGAGACCGAGCCGATCTGTCCGCTGCGTCGGCCTTGCGCGTCAGCACACGAAGCTCTTCGAAGGCCGCGACCTCCGTCGTCCACTGCCGTACTGCTGCCGCGACGACGGCCCGGGCCTCGGGCGTGTCCGAGGCGTCGGGCGACCGATCCACCGCCAGGGCGTCGAGCACGACGGACGATCCTTCGGTGCGCTCGAACAGCGTTCGGACGGAGTCGAATTCCCGCGTCGCGGCCTCGCTCGCCGAGGTGATACGCGCGCAGTCCGCGGCAAGAGCTGCGATGGGGCCTGCCGCTGCGGATTGCTCCAGTTCCTTGGCGAGTGCGTCCCTCGCGGACGCGGCGGCGTGGAATTCCGCCAGCTGCTGCCGGGCCAGCTCTCTGCGTGTCTGCAGTTGCCGAGTTGCGTCCAGTGCCGCCAGTTCTTTGGTTGCCGACTCGGACACCTCACGGGCGAGGGCCAGCGTGCGCGCAGCGTCCACCGATGCGTGCCGCGCCGATTCGAGAACGTCCCCCGCCCACTCCACCGGCGGTCGATCCAGCTCCTCCGCCACGCCCGATGCCGTGGAAATCTGCCCCAGTAGTTTGTCCGTTGCAATCCGGCTCGATTCGAGAGCCGCGGCGCTGGTACGACGTTGCTCAGCGAACCATTCCTCGATGTCGCCGAACCGTGCCGTGTCGAACAATCGCTCGAGCAAGTTGCCGCGCTCGTCGCTGTCCGCCCGGAGGAACCGGGCGAACTCACCCTGGGGAAGCAACACCACTTGGAAGAACTGATCCGCACTCATACCAAGTGCCGCGCCGACGGCGTCGCCGATCTCGTCCAGCCGCGTCAGGTTCTGACTCTTGCCGTCCAGCCACGTCATCGACGCCTTGGCGTTCTGCTTCGTGGTGCCCGTTCCACGCTTCTTCGGGCGGTGGAACTCCGGGCTGCGAACGATGCGAATTCGTCTGCCGCCCAACGTCGCTTCCAACGTGGCCGTGGGGACGGCGCCGATCTCCGCGTGATCGGACAGCAGACGCTTGCCTTCCTTCCTGGCACCGGGCACCGTCCCGTACAGGGCGAACGCAACGGCGTCGAGCACAGTGGTCTTGCCGGCGCCGGTACGACCGTGCAGCAGAAAAAGCCCGTCTGCTCCGAGAGCGTCGAAATCCACTTTCTCCGTACCGGCGAACGGGCCGAATGCAGTGATCTCCAGAGAATGCAGCCTCACGCGGACTTCCCGAACAGCTCGTACTGGCCGGTCGCCTCGTCGGCTGTGACCTCGTCTCGCTGAACGCTGGCCAGGGCGCGTTCGAGCAAGCGGATCTCCGACGCACTGGGCGCGCTGCGCATGTCCGTCACGAACGAGGCCATGATCTCGCTGTCGGTCCGGCCGCGCACGCGGTCACGGTAGCGAACAGTGGAATCGTCTGCGGGACGCTTCCATTCGAGGTGAATTGCATGGGGAAACCTCGTCTGCAAGGAACGCATCGCGTCGACCGGCCGTACGGCGTCGGTCAGCACGGCAGAGACGTAATGATCCTCGGCCTCGGTGAAGCGATCGTCGGTGAGCAGTTCCTCGACCGTCCCCTGGACCTGGCTCAGTCCGCGAACGATGGGAAGGTCCACGCGTTCGACGTCGGCGAGACCCTGAGCGTCGAGATCGAGAATCCAGACGGCCTTACGGTGGCTGCGCTCGCCGAACGAATACGGCAGCGGCGACCCGGAGTAGCGGACCCTGTCCGTCAGAGTCTGCGGAGAATGCAGGTGCCCCAGGGCCACGTAGTCCACACCGTCGAACGCCGACGCCGGCGCCGTCTCCACCCCGCCGACGGAGATCGACCGTTCCGAACCGGTGGCTTCTCCGCCGACGACGAACGCGTGCGCCAGTACGACCGACCGCACCGCATCACCGCTGCTGCGCCTCTGCTCCAGGTCCGCTGTCACTCGACTCATCGCGGCCTCGAGCACCTCGGCGTGGCTACGTGCGCCCGGGATGTCGAGCTCGCCGCGGGTGGTCTCCGGCTCGAGATACGGGATGCCGTAGAACGCGACGGGGCCGAACCGGTCCTCGAGCAGCACCGGTGTGCCCACCTCGGACACGCGGGTCATCAGATGCAACCCGCCTGCAGCGGCGAACGCGGACCCAGCGCCCAGGCGTGCAGGCGAATCGTGGTTGCCCGACGTCGCGACGATGACCGCTCCCGCGGCACGGATGGCCTCGAGCCCGCGGTTGCACACGAGCACAGCGTCGGCGCTGGGCACCGCCCTGTCGTAGATGTCGCCCGGTACGACGACGACGTCCACCGCGCGCTCGGCAACCAGATCTGCAATGGCGCTCAACGCAGCAGCCTGGTCGGCAAGCAGATCGGTGCCGTGAAACGTGCGGCCGATGTGCCAGTCCGACGTGTGCAGGATCCTCATGGAACAAGACGCTAACTTCACCTACCGACAAACTCCGTGACGTGGCGCGGCCTGTCGGCGGGAGTGGAGCCTGCGGAACGACCTGGAGGGGCGGGAGTGGAGCCTGCGGAACGACCCGGGGGGCGGGAGTGGAGCCTGCGGAACGACCTGGAGGGGCGGGAGTGGCGCCTGCGGAACGGCTGGTGTGTCGGTGCCCTCGTGCATCATCTGCGTCATGAACGCTCTGACTGCCCTCGGGATGATGCTGGCGCTGCTCGTCGGGGCCGCCATCGGGTGGCTGCTGCACGCGTCCCGCACCGGGGATCGCGCGGTTCGAGCCGAAGCGCAGTTGGCCGCGTTGCGGGACAACGAGGCGCTTCTTCGTCGGTCTCTCGCTGCGGTGAACGAGGACTCGGCACGCAGACACTCGGGAGCCATCGGCCAGCAGGTCTCGCACCTCGTCGAGCCGTTGCACGACGCTGTCGACGCGTTGACCGAGCACGTTCGCCAGGTCGAGCACAGTCGTATCCGCGCCTACGCGGGGCTCAGCGAGCAGGTGACGGGTATGCACCGTGCGTCGGTGCAGCTGTCGACCCAGACTTCGCAGTTGGTCACTGCGCTGCGGGCTCCGCAGATCCGCGGCCGGTGGGGTGAGATGCAGCTGGAGCGTGTGGTCGAGCTGGCAGGCATGGTCAAACACTGCGACTTCGACACCCAGGTCTCCAAGGACGGGATTCGTCCGGACATGATCGTCAGGCTCGCCGGCGGTCGGCAGATCGTCGTGGACGCCAAGGTTCCGTTCGCCGCCTACCTCGACGCAGCGCAGGAGGAGGACCCGGAGCGGCGCGGCAAAGCGATGACGCGACATGCACGCCACCTCAGGACCCACGTCGATCAGTTGGCGGCCAAGGAATACTGGCGTTCGTTCGAGCCGACGCCGGAGTTCGTCGTTCTGTTCGTTCCCGGAGACCCGTTCCTCGACGCAGCGTTGACATCCGATTCGTCGCTTCTCGAGTACGCCTTCACCCGGAACGTGATACTTGCCACCCCGACCACTTTGGTCGCGCTGCTGCGGACGGTGGCGTACACGTGGAAGCAGGAATCACTCGCCGAGGACGCTGCTCGTATCCAGCAGCTCGGACGCGAGCTGTACACCCGACTCGGCGTCGTGTCCTCGCACCTCGACAAGCTCGGATCGCATCTCGGCAAGGCCGTCGACTCCTTCAACTCGACGGTGTCCTCGGTGGACGCCCGTGTAGGCGTCACCGCCCGCAAGCTTCACGAACTGGAACTGTTCGACGCGGACGTCGTGGACGTGAAGCGGATCGATCAACACCCGAGAACGTCCGATTCGTCGCACTCTCGGGGGCAGTTCGGTCATGTCAGCGACGCGGTGGGGTGAACAGCCGCTAACCTCGAGGGGTGTCTACCTCCCAACGTGCCCGTTCCGGGGTACCGCTGGATCAACGTTCAGCTCTCGCTTCCGTGCCCGGCGTCCCTGCTTGGGGGGCAGTGGCCATCGCCGTCGGCGCGACGTTTCTCGGTGTCGCCATCGATGCTGCACGCGGATCGGAACTGACGTCGGCTTTCGCGTCCTTCTACATCGTCGGCACCGTCGCTGCCGTCGTGCTGGTGCGCTACCGCGGGTTGTTCACCGCGATGGTGCAAGCACCGCTGATCCTGTTCGTCGCTGTACCGCTCTCGTATCAGTTCATGATCGAGAACGCAGGGACGAGCCTGCGCGACATCCTGCTGAACGTCGCGATTCCGCTGGTCAACCGGTTCCCGCTGATGCTGCTCGGCACGGTACTTGCCCTTGCCGTCGGCGGGGCACGCATCTTCCTGAAGAAGCAGGCGAGCCACGCACCGGCAGGCGCTGCCAAACGAACCATCCGTGACCGAGCGCAGGAAACCCGCCAGCGCGCCCGTGACAACCGTCAGACAGCACAAGACAACCGCCGGGCGGCACAGGACAATCGTCGGACGTCCCGAGACGGCGGCCAGCGGACGCAGACCAGAGCTGCCGAGCGCCGGGGCGCCGACACTCGCGCTGCCCACGGCCGCGGCGAAGCCGTGACCGCGACACGTGCCGATGCAGGCGAGGGTCGCAGGAGCCGTCGAGAACGCGTCGACCCTCTGCTCGATCGGCCGGCCGCCGATCCGTACCGGCCTGCGCGGACCGAACAGCCTGCTGCAGATCCCGCGCGCCGACCTGTCCCCAGGTCACAGCCCCCGCGGGTTCCTCGGCCACCCGAGGTGGACCCGTACTCGGCCCCTCGCGCTGCCACACCGAGGCCGGCAGCTACACCCAGACCGATTCCGACACCCCGACCCGCTTCGCAAGGCGGCGCGCACATCCCGCCGCATCCCGTACCGCAGGTGCGCTACCGCGATCGCGGAGACGCCTGAGGCGTCGCGATCGGGGCTGACCGGAACCGGCTCAGGCCTTCGCCTGGCGCAGCTCGCGGGGCAGGGAGAACACCAAGGTTTCGTTGGCTGTGGTGACCGGTTGAACATCCCCGAAGCCGTGCTCGGCGAGCAATTCGATGACGCCCTGCACCAGGATCTCCGGCACCGACGCGCCCGAGGTGATGCCTACGGTTGTGATGCCGTCCAACCAGGCGGTGTCCACCTCTTTGGCGTAGTCGACGAGGTAGCTGGCGCGAGCGCCTGCCGTCAGTGCGACCTCGACGAGGCGCACCGAGTTGGACGAGTTCTTCGATCCCACCACGATGACGAGGTCGCACTCGGGTGCCATCGCCTTGACGGCGACCTGACGGTTCTGCGTCGCGTAGCAGATGTCGTCGCTCGGCGGATCCTGCAGCGTCGGGAACTTCTCGCGCAGGCGAGCAACCGTCATCATCGTTTCGTCGACACTGAGCGTCGTCTGGGACAGCCAGATCACCTTGTTCTCGTCGCGCACGGTGACGTTGTCGACCGAGTCGGGGCCGTCGACGAGCTGAACGTGGTCCGGAGCCTCGCCTGCTGTGCCCTCGACCTCTTCGTGTCCTTCGTGACCGATCAGCAGAATGTCGTAGTCGTCACGGGCGAAGCGCTTGGCTTCCTGGTGCACCTTCGTCACCAGCGGGCAGGTGGCGTCGATGGTGCGGAGCTGGCGCTCGGCTGCCGATGCGTGCACAGCCGGGGACACCCCGTGCGCGGAGAAGACGAGTAGAGAGCCCTCGGGAACTTCGTCGGTCTCCTCGACGAAGACGGCGCCGCGGTCCGCCAGCGTCTCCACGACGTGCCTGTTGTGCACGATCTCCTTGCGGACATAGACGGGCGCACCGTGCTTCTCCAGCGCTTTCTCCACCGTCTCGACGGCGCGGTCCACCCCAGCGCAGTAGCCGCGTGGCTCTGCGAGGAGGACTCGTTTGGCACCGGAGTACGCAGGTGCGCCGTCGCCGGACGGACGTGCGATACCGAGATTCAAGGGAACAGCCGAAGACATGTCCCCAAGGATACGTGCCCGGCTCGGCTTCACCGGCCGAGCACAGCATGTCGGCTACCCAAACACTCGGAATTCAGGCACTCTGGTGCGCATGACTCGTGTTCCGTTCGCCGCACGCGTAGCTGCCGGTGTGGCCGTGACGGTCGTCGAAGAAGCTCGCAAACTCCCCAGTACTGCGATCACGCTTCCGATGACCGTCGTCAGCGAAGTTCTGGCGAGCACGATGCGCTTTCAGCAGCAAGTGACGGCGCTGGCCATCAAGGGCGATCAGGCGATCTCGTCGCTTCCGCTCATCGGGACACCGGATCAGGAGCAGCCGTCCTGGGCGGTGTTCGAGGACGACGTTCCCGGGGCCACCGACGGTGACGTCGACATCCCCGATCACGACGATGTCGCCGGCGAGCCGGTCGCTGCGTCAGGGCGCTTCGCGCTGTACTCGACGCCTCCGGAGGAGATCCAGAAAGACGACGTGCCGACGGTCGCAGCCGACCGTCCGGAAATCGTCGAGATGGTGGATTACGACACCCTCGCCCTCGCTCAGCTGCGTGCCCGGCTGCGGTCGCTGTCTCTCGCGGACCTCGAGGCCCTGCGTGAGTACGAGGATGCGTCGCTGCGCCGCGCTCCGTTTCTGACCATGCTCGACAATCGAATCACCACCGCGAAGGCCAAGTGACCGCAAGTACTGCAGAGGAGCCGTGGCCTGTCCGAACCGTCGCCATGAAGGTGGCGGGATGGATCGACAAGCTCGGCAGCGTATGGGTCGAAGGTCAGCTGACGCAGATCAACGCTCGGCCGGGTACACGCACTGCATTTCTCGTTCTTCGTGATCCGTCCGCGGACATGTCGCTGTCGGTGACGTGTTCGCCTCAGTTGCTCGACCGCTCCCCCGTCCCGCTCACCGAGGGCGCGCGGGTGATCCTGTACGGCAAGTTGTCGTTCTACACGGGCCGTGGAACCATCTCGTTGCGCGCCACCGACATTCGCGCCGTCGGCGTCGGCGAACTGCTGGCACGCATCGAACGCCTGCGGGCCCTTCTCGCCGCCGAGGGACTGTTCGATCCTCGTCTCAAGCGCCCATTGCCGTTCCTCCCCCGCACCATCGGACTGGTCACGGCCCGCGCGTCGGCAGCCGAGAAGGACGTTCTCACTGTCGCCCGACGGCGTTGGCCCGCAGTGCACTTCGAGGTTCGCCACACCCCGGTCCAAGGACCGACCGCAGTACCGGCGATCCTCGACGCACTCTCCGACCTCGACGGCAATGTCGACGTCATCATCCTCGCTCGCGGCGGCGGCAGCGTCGAAGACCTCCTGCCGTTCTCGGACGAGGCCCTGTGCCGTGCCATCTCGAAGGCCACGACCCCGATCGTCAGCGCCATCGGACACGAACCCGACAGCCCGCTCAGCGACCACGTCGCCGATCTCCGCGCCGCAACACCGACCGACGCGGCCAAGCTGGTGGTTCCCGACGCCGTCGCCGAACAGAATCTGATCGCCGAGCTGCGCTCCAGAACAGCTGCTGCACTGCGCAACTGGGTCCAACGCGAAGCACGTGCGCTCGAGATGATCCGACACCGGCCCGCACTGGCCGACCCCGTCGCGGGCATCGACCGGCGCAGCGAAGAGATCACCAGACTCGTCGACGCAGGGAGGCGCGACGTCCTGCGCGAGTTGGCGAAGCAGGAGACTCTCGTCGAACATCTGCGGGCACGTCTGCAGACGCTCGGGCCCGCAGCGACGCTGGCGAGGGGTTATGCCGTCGTCCAGCGCGTGGTGGCGGGCACCGATCCAGAGGTGTTGAGGTCGGTGGACGACGCCCCTCCGGGTACCCAGATCCGAGTACGAGTGGCCGACGGCGCAGTCACCGCCGCGGTCATGGGCAAAGTCAAATGAGAGGAACACCATGAGCGAGGAAACACCGGTCACCGAACTCGGCTACGAAGCAGCCCGCGACGAACTGGTCGACGTGGTGAAGGTCCTGGAGCAGGGCGGGCTGGATCTCGACGCCTCACTTGCGCTGTGGGAGCGCGGCGAACAGTTGGCCACCCGTTGCGAGGAGCACCTCGCGGGTGCACGCAAGCGCGTAGAGAACGCGCTCGCGCACATCGAGGAAGAAGAGAACTAGGGAGTGAGCGGCTCGGCGCTCGTCGTTGCGGCGGCCAGGGTCGTGAATTCCTCGGTGCTGCCGCTACCGGTCACGAGCAGTCGAACGTCACCCAGATCGGTGACCCACACCGCCTCGCTTCCCTCCTGGTCGTAGACGATCCACTCCGCACCGTCGATCGATTCGGTGCCCGACGCGTACCGCGCCTCGCCGACGGCGAACGGAACGAGGACTTCCTCGCTCGCGCTGGACTGCGTCAACTTGATGTAGCGACCGGCGTCGGAGATGAAACCGACGTTGCTGACGTCACCGCCCTGATCCCCCGCGATGGACTGGCGGCTGCCGGAGTTCGGAGTCCACCCTTCGGGCACCCGAGGATTGCGGATCGGGAAGTTCAGCTCGGAAGCGTCGTACTGCAGGGCAGCGTCGACGTCGAAGTTCGGGATGGGTCCCTGCGACGGTCCGCCGGGGCTGAGAGAGCACTGGGAGGCGATACCGGCGATCAGCAGACAGGCGATGACAAGCGGAATGAGGGACCACACCATGTCGCGGTTGTTGTTGAGGATCCGGGGTTTGCTGTTCGCCACACCTCCAGTATCCGGGAGAGCAGCCTGCGGGACGACCCAGGGTGTCCGCTGCATGCCAGCGCTCGGTCGGCGCATGCCCTACCTCGCATGACGCGGCTCACGAATGAGATAATCGCGCCTGGGTAAGACCCCCATCTACCAGGAGGCTACAAACCGATGACGGCCAGCACCGAGTCCACTCGCGCCATGGCGCCAGATCGCAACCTCGCCCTCGAGCTCGTACGTGTCACCGAGGCCGGTGCCCTCGCGTCGGGTCGCTGGGTCGGACGTGGCGACAAGGAAGGTGGCGACGGTGCCGCCGTCGACGCCATGCGTCAGCTGGTCAGCTCTGTTTCCATGCGCGGCGTCGTCGTCATCGGTGAAGGCGAGAAGGACGAAGCGCCGATGCTCTACAACGGTGAGCAGGTCGGCAACGGCAATGGTCCCGAGGTCGACTTCGCCGTCGATCCCGTCGACGGAACCACGTTGATGGCCAAGGGCATGCCCAACGCGATCTCGGTGCTGGCCGTTGCCGAGCGCGGCGCGATGTTCGATCCGTCGGCCGTGTTCTACATGGAGAAGATTGCCGTCGGACCCGAGTACGCCGATGTCATCGACATCACTGCACCGGTCAAGGAGAACATCGCTCGGATTGCGAAGGTCAAGAAAGGCTCCGCATCCGACGTCACGGTGTGCATCCTGGACCGTCCGCGCCACGCCGAACTGATCCAGCAGGTCCGCGACGCCGGATCCCGCATCCGCCTCATCTCCGACGGTGACGTCGCGGGTGCCATCGCCGCAGCACGTCCCGATTCCGGCACCGATCTGCTCATCGGTATCGGCGGAACACCCGAGGGCATCATCGCCGCCGCCGCGATGCGGTGTATGGACGGCGCCCTGCAGGGACGCCTCGCCCCGACCGACGACACCGAGCGTCAGAAGGCCATCGATGCAGGTCACGACCTCGATCGCGTCCTGAACACCCGCGACCTGGTCTCCGGCGAGAACGTCTTCTTCACTGCCACCGGCGTCACCGACGGCGACCTTCTGCGCGGCGTTCGCTACGCAGGCGGGGGCGCACACACCCAGTCCATCGTGATGCGCTCCAAGTCGGGCACCGTGCGCATGATCGACGCCTACCACCGCCTCGAGAAGCTCCGCGAATACAGTTCCGTCGACTTCGACGGCGACGAATCAGGGCAAGCTCCGTCGTTCTGATCCGGGTCATTCCTGCAGGCTCCACTCCCGGCCCAGGGCGCGCTCACCCCTCCGCAACTTCAACTGGCAAAGTAAGGCTCATGACGCAGACAGACGAACAGCAGTACCGGATCGAGCACGACACCATGGGAGAGGTTCGCGTCCCCGTCGACGCGTTGTGGCGTGCACAGACGCAGCGCGCGGTGGAGAACTTCCCCATCTCCTTCCGCCCCCTCGAGCGCACCCAGATCCGCGCAATGGGCTTGCTGAAGGCTGCATGCGCACAGGTCAACAAGGACCTCGGGCTGCTCGACGGCGCCCTCGCCGACGCCATCATCTCCGCGGCAACCGAGATCGCCGACGGCAAGCACGACGATCAGTTCCCCATCGACGTCTTCCAGACCGGTTCCGGCACCAGCTCCAACATGAACGCCAACGAGGTCATCGCGTCGATCGCCAAGGCGAACGGTGTCGAGGTTCACCCCAACGACCACGTCAACATGTCGCAGAGCTCCAACGACACGTTCCCGACGGCCACGCACGTCGCCGCCACCGAGGCAGCCGTCACCTCGCTGGTGCCTGCGCTGAAGCACCTGCACGAGGCACTGGCCGCCAAGGCGACCGAGTGGAAGACCGTCGTGAAGTCCGGCCGCACTCACCTCATGGACGCCGTGCCGGTCACGCTCGGCCAGGAATTCGGCGGCTACGCCCGTCAGATCGAAGCGGGCATCGAGCGCGTCGAGGCCACCCTCCCTCGCCTGGGTGAGCTGCCCATCGGCGGCACTGCCGTCGGCACCGGCCTCAATGCACCCGACGGCTTCGGCCCGAAAGTTGTTGCCGAACTGGTGAAGTCGACTGGAATCGACGCCCTGACCGCAGCGAAGGATTCCTTCGAGGCACAGGCAGCACGCGACGGCCTCGTCGAGGCATCGGGCGCACTGCGCACCATCGCCGTGTCGCTGACCAAGATCGCCAACGACGTCCGTTGGATGGGCTCGGGACCGCTCACCGGCCTCGGTGAAATCGCCCTCCCCGACCTGCAGCCCGGTAGCTCCATCATGCCCGGCAAGGTCAATCCCGTTCTGCCCGAGGCAGTCACGCAGGTCGCCGCACAGGTCATCGGCAACGACGCCGCCGTCGCATTCGGCGGTGCATCGGGAGCATTCGAACTCAACGTCTACATCCCGATGATGGCGCGCAACGTACTCGAGTCGTTCAAGCTCCTCGCCAACGTCTCGGTCCTCTTCGCGGACAAGTGCATCGTCGGCCTCGAAGCCAACGTCGACCACCTCAAGACCCTCGCCGAGTCCTCGCCGTCCATCGTGACGCCGCTGAACTCGGCAATCGGCTACGAGGAAGCAGCAGCCGTCGCCAAGCAGGCTCTGAAGGAGAAGAAGACCATCCGTCAGACCGTCATCGACCGCGGACTCATCGGCGACAAGCTCAGCGAGGAAGAACTCGACAAGCGTCTCGACGTCCTCGCCATGGCGAAGGTCAAGGACTAGTCGGTCTCCGCTCCCCTTCCGGCATGACTGTGCCACCGCAACTGTCATACAGTTGCGGTGGCACAGTCATGTTCGGGGGTCGAGCTCAGGCGAGGTGAGCTAGCTCCTCACGAGCTTTCTTGCCGTCGTCGCCGAGGTCGTCGCGGCCGAAGAAGTTCCAGCGCTCCAGCAGCGGCTTGAACACCTTGTCTCGCTGCTGGTCCTCGTCGTAGATGCCGGCTTCTGCGAGAGCCTCGGTGCTGTTCTTCTTGCTCGGCAGGTCGACGACGGGGATCGCGAAGCCGCTCACCCGATCCGCGACAGCACGAGCCATCTGGTCCGGTGCGACGCCGAACGCCTCGTTGACGACGTTGACGTAGAACGTTGCCTGACGGGTGTCGTCGGCCGCGATCTTGGTCAGGATCTTGCCGAGCACCTCGTCGCCGCCGAGAGCAACGGTGTTGGTGTTGCGCAGCGCGGCCGCGGTCTCGTCGATGGCGAAGTGCGAGATGATGTCCAGCACGTGCAGGCTCGGAGCGCTGTACCCCCTCGTCATTTCCTCCATGCGCACCCGTTCGAGCGCGACGGGGTCCACCGCGCGCGTCAGAACCAGGAAGTCGCGCAGCACGATGGCTTGACGGTTTTCTTCCGACGTCCATCGACCCGTCCACTTCCACCACGCGCCGAGGCCGGTGAGCGCGCGAGCGAGTTCGCGGTGGTACGCAGGCAGATTGTCTGCGACCAGTACGCCGACCGTCGCGGACAGAATCTCCACGTCGGAGAGGTGCGACTGCTCGGGAGCCCAGTCCTCGCCCCCGAGGAACGCGAAGTTGCGGCCGTCGTCCCACGGTGCGAAGTCGTGCGGATGCCAGTCCTCCGCCTCCTCGATGTGGCGGGTCAGGTTCTCTTCGACGGCTGGCTCGAGCCGAAGCAGCAGGTCACCGTCCGTCATATTCGTAGACATACCAGCAACCGTAGCGCCTGCAGCCCACGGCCCGAAGTAGCGCCCCTGAGCTCTGTGAATTTTCCCAACGCCCGAGTACGTGGGGTCAAGCAACAACCGCATCGCACAGTGTCGCGTCGAGCGCGTCGATAACGATTCGATACCCGTCGAGCAGGGCCTGCTCGTCCTCCGCGTCGATGACTGCCCACGGCAACGCGGTCACCGCGATGGTCACTGCCGTGCCGTCGGGCCCGATGGCGTTGCGCGTCTGAGTGCCAGGAATGTCGCCGCCGTGCCCCCAGGAGACGCCCCCGCAACTGAGCGGATAGGCCTGCATGCCGAGCCCGTATGCGGCGTCGGGAATCAGTTCGTCACCGGCGGCCACGGTGGTCTGCATCTGAGCCGACGCCTCGTCACTGACGAGTTTCCCGCCGACGAGTGCCTGCATGAAGGTGTTCAGTTCGCTCGGTGTGGAGACCATGGCCCCGGCCGCCCATGCGTAGGAGGTATCCATGTCGGTCATCGAGCGCAATTCGCCGTTCGTATCGGCGTGGTAGCTGGTCGGGTGCTCGCCGCGGATGGTCCTTTCACCGGCGTCGGGTAGATAGGTACGGGACAGTCCGAGGGGTGCCGCAATTCCTTCTTGGATCTGCTCGGCCAGAGTTCGCTGTGTCACACGCTCGACAAGCAGACCCAGCACCACATAGTTGGTGTTGCTGTACTGCCACTGAGCACCGGGTGCGGCGTCGGCAGGGCGCTCGAGCGCGATGTCCAGCATGTCCCTCGGGGCGATGTAGTTGTCCTGCACTGCGAAGGCGTCCTCGGCGATCGTGTCGACGTATTCGGGGAGACCGGAGGTGTGCTGCAGGAGCGCGCGGACGGTGATGTCGTTGCCGTCGATGCCGTCACCGGTGACGAGACCGGGGAGGTAGGTCTCGACCGGCACGTCGAGATCGACCCTCCCCTCGTCGACCAGTTGCATGACCACGGTCGCGACGAACATCTTCGTGTTGCTTCCGATGCGGACCTCGCTGTCGGCCGACGCCGGTTCTTCCGTTGCACTGTCGCCCAGTCCCGCGGCCACGGCGGTGTGGCTTCCGTCCGGTTGTGTCACCGACGCCAGCGCGGCCGGATATCCGGCCGCGACGAGCGAATCGAGCCGCTCGGTCACCGCCTCCATGACGTTGTCGTACGGTTTGGCCCACGCATCGTACGAGCATGCGGAGACCACGCTCGCACCGACGGCGAGGCTCGCAGCCAGCGCCAGGAGTGCCCGGCGACGTCGTGGTGATCTCGGTGGTGTCGTCGTGTTCACAGTGTTTCGACCTTTCTCGGAAATGGTGTGCCGCAGGATCGAGCGACTCCGTCAACGATGCCGAGTCGACGCCGCGATCTCCCCCACCCACGGATCGGTTTGTTTCCCGTTCCATGGGATGGGGCCCAGCACGCTCGGGTGAGGCACCCTTGACTGTTATGGCGCAGTTGTCTCTGTCTCGACTCCGGTGGTGGCCCCACCTACCGTCGGTGGTCGTTGCCGTCGTCGGATGCACGTACCTGGCTCTCGGGATGCCGGAAGGCGATGCGCGCGACGTGGAAGCCTGGCTACCCGGCGGCGCGGTACTGCTGCAGGCTGCCCTCCTGTTGTGCCGGCTTCGCTTCCCGACGGCGGTGCTGGCCGCATGCACTGCACTCGACGCGGTGGTGATCATCGCGACGGGTGGTGAAATCGGTGCCGGAGCACTCGGGGTCGCGATCGCCGCGTACACACTGGCTCGCGAGATGTCGACACGCCACTCGTGGATCGCGCTTATCGCCTCGGCGACAGTCACATTCGCGATCAGCGTGACTGCATTGGCAGTCAATCCTCAATTCACGTCGTTCTCCGCTGTGGGTTCGTCGGCACTACGGGTGATGCTGCAGGTCGCCCTTCCCGCGGTGTTGGCCGACGCAGCGAGGTCGCGAGCGAAGCTGCTGCGCGCCTACCGTGATCGCGCCGATGCGGCCGAACGCGACCGAGAGGCGACCGTCGCCCGGGCCTTGACGGAGGAACGCACGGCACTGGCCCGGGAATTGCACGACATCGCCGCGCACCATGTCACCGCGATCGTGGTCAGTATCCAAGCCGCTGGAGTCCTCCTTCGTACCGCGAATTCCGCAGCCGCCCAGCCCTATCTGCGGACCGCGATCGACGAGGCCGGCAGTACGCTGGACCAGTTGCGCGCAACGGTGGGGCTTCTTCGAGATCACGACGAGGAGACAGCCCTGTCCTTCGTTCCCGACGATGTAGCCGGTCTCGTTGCGGCCGTGCGCAACCGCGGAGTGCGGGTCGACTACCACGGCCGCGACGACACCCCCTTGGGTCCGATCGAACGCGCTACCGTCTACCGCATGATTCAAGAGTCGCTCGCCAACGCGATCCAGCACGCCCCGGGCGCCGACTGCACCGTCGACATCGTCTCCGATCCGGGCGGGCGCGCCGTCGTGGTGACCGTGACGAACGGGCCCCCGGCCACGGCTTCGATCGATTCGCCGGTTACCAGCGGGCTGGGGCTGATCGGCATGGCCGAACGTGCCCATCTCATCGGAGCCGCTCTCGAGACCGGCGCAGCTCCCGACGGTGGGTGGCAGAACCGTCTCGTCATCACGCCGGGACGTCTATCGTGATCACCTTGCTCATTGCCGACGACCAGCCCATCGTGCGGGCGGGTCTGGCGGTGATCTTCGGCCAGGCCGAGGGAATCGACGTCGTCGGACAGGCATCCGACGGGCGTGAGGCCGTCGAACTCGCGGGGCGCCTACGGCCCGATGTGGTGATGATGGACATCAGGATGCCGGGAATGGACGGCGTCGAAGCGACCCGGATCATCACCGCGGATTCGGCACTGAACAGCGCCGTCCTCGTCGTCACCACATTCGACATCGACGAGTACGTTTTCGGAGCCCTCGAAGCAGGAGCGTCGGGCTTTCTACTCAAAGGGTCCGACGAAGACACCCTGATCGCTGCGGTCCGATCGGTCGCCGCCGGGGACGGCACTCTCGATCAGCGGCTCACCCGCCGGGTCATTTCCGAGTTCAACCGCCGTCGCCCACCTCCGTCGCCTGTGAAGACGAACAACCGGTACACGACACTCACCGCCCGAGAATTCGAGATCCTCGGCCTTCTCGCCCGAGGTCTGTCGAACCGAGAGATCGGCGAAGAGTTGGTCATCGAGCTGTCGACGGTCAAATATCATCTCGCGCAAATTCTCACCAAACTCGACGTACGAGACCGACTCCAAGCGGTGGTTCGCGCCTTCGAGACCGGGTTGCTCGTGCCGCCTACCCGCTGAGCACCCTATGTGAGTGGGAATGTAGGACCTGTCCTACATTCCCACTCACATCAAGCGCCTGCGGGACCGAACTCTTCCAGCATTTCCGTCACCAACGCGGCGATCGGGGAACGCTCGCTTCGGGTGAGGGTGATGTGCGCGAAAAGCGGATGGCCCTTCAGCTTCTCGATGACCGCGGCGACACCGTCGTGCCTGCCGACACGGAGGTTGTCACGCTGGGCGACATCGTGGGTCAGCACGACGCGCGAGCCGCTACCGAGGCGTGAGAGCACCGTCAGCAGCACGTTGCGTTCCAGGGATTGCGCCTCGTCGACGATGACGAAGGAGTCGTGCAGCGACCTGCCGCGAATGTGCGTCAGCGGCAGCACTTCCAGCATTCCGCGGGCAATGACCTCTTCCATCACCTCGGGGCTGGCGAGACCGTCGAGGGTGTCGAAGACGGCCTGGGCCCACGGACCCATCTTCTCGCTTTCGCTGCCCGGCAGGTAACCCAGCTCCTGGCCTCCGACGGCGTACAGCGGTCGGAACACGACGACTTTCCGGTGGGTTCGGCGTTCGAGGACGGCTTCGAGACCTGCGGTCAACGCCAGAGCGGACTTGCCGGTTCCGGCCTTGCCGCCGAGCGAGACGATGCCGATGCTCTCGTCGAGCAGAAGGTCGAGTGCGACGCGCTGTTCCGCTGATCGACCGTGCAACCCGAATGCTTCACGCTCGCCGCGGACGAGCTGGATCTGCTTGTCCGCCGTGACGCGTCCGAGTGCGCTGGAGCGTCCACCGAGCAGTCGAACACCGGTGTGGCACGGCATGTCCCGTGCACCGTCGAGGTCGATGACGCCTTCGGCGAACAGTCGATCGATGTCGCCTGCCTGCACGTCGAGCTCGGCCATTCCGGTCCAGCCCGACGGAACGACGTCGTGTGCGTGGTACTCGTCGGCAGGGAGGCCCACAGCACCTGCTTTGACGCGAAGTGGGATGTCCTTGCTGACCAGGACGACGTCCTTGCCTTCGGCGGCTAGGTTGAGGGCGCAGGCGAGGATGCGAGAGTCGTTGGAGTCGGTGCGGAACCCGACGGGAAGCACGGACGGATCGGTGTGGTTGAGCTCGACTTGCAGTGTGCCCCCGTCGGTTCCGATGGGAACCGGCTGATCGAGGCGGCCGTGCTCGACGCGAAGATCGTCGAGCATACGCAAGGATTCCCGCGCGAACCATCCCAATTCGTGGTGGTGGCGTTTACCCTCCAGTTCGCTGATCACGATCAGCGGAAGAACCACATTGTGCTCGGCGAACCGGATGACAGCCCAGGGATCCGACAGCAGAACCGAGGTGTCCAGCACGAATGTCCGAAGGGGGGCGGAAACGGAGCGTGAAGTGGTCACGTGGGGCTCCTACGTCCGGCGCGGCACCGCGCGGACATTTGTCGCTCGGCCGGTCGGTCCTGGCGTGTCAGATGACACGAGGGCCGGGTGCCGGCCCTCTCGCGCTCACTAGCTCAGTCACGTATCAGAACCTCCCGCACAGGTAGCTTCCCCGCTGCCTGTTACTGCCGACGGTACAGCCGAAACCAGCAATTGGCTCGGCGAGTTCAGGGCGTGTCGGTGAACAACACGTTAACCGGGTCAGGCGTACCAGAATGGCTGAAACGCAACGAAACCAGGCGTGTCCGCGTACGTTCTGCGGCGCCCGGTCGGTGAGCACTCGACGTTCGACTGCTCCTTCTTCTACATGTACCACCTCCGCACTGTCCGGGCGGGACCAAACGGCGAAAACGGACCAGAACGCACGAAAGGCCCACTCGAACGAGTGGGCCTTTCGTGCGACGACGGGTGCCTATCCCAGCAGTCCCCAGTCCTCGAGACCGTCGTAGAGCGGCTTGGACTGAGCGACCTTGACGACGCGCTCCTTGAGCGAGTCGCTTGCCTCGCCGGTGGCGAGAGCAGTGGCGATGATGTCCGCGACCTCGGTGAACTCGGCTTCGCCGAATCCGCGGGTAGCGAGTGCCGCGGTTCCGATGCGCAGACCCGAGGTGATCATCGGCGGGCGAGGATCGAACGGAACGGCATTGCGGTTCACGGTGATTCCGACCTCGTGCAACAGATCCTCTGCCTGCTGGCCGTCGAGGTCCGAGCTACGCAGGTCGACGAGCGCGAGGTGGACGTCGGTGCCACCGGTGAGGACGGAGATGCCCTTGTCCGCGACGTCCTTGGCGTTCAACCGATCGGCGAGGAGGGATGCACCGAGCAGGGTGCGCTCCTGACGTTCCTTGAACTCCGGCGTCGCCGCGATCTTGAAGGCAACGGCCTTCGCTGCGACGGCATGCATGAGCGGCCCACCCTGCTGACCGGGGAAGACGGCGGAGTTGATCTTCTTGGCCCATTCCTTCTTGGCGAGGATCAGGCCGGAGCGGGGGCCACCGAGCGTCTTGTGCACCGTTGAGGACACGACGTCGGCGTACGGCACGGGGGACGGGTGGACACCCGCGGCGACCAGACCGGCGAAGTGGGCCATGTCGACCCACAGGAGGGCACCGACCTCGTCGGCGATGGAACGGAACGCCTCGAAGTCCTGGTGGCGCGGGTAGGCGGACCAGCCGGCGATGAGAACCTGCGGCTTGGACGTCAGTGCCTGCTTGCGCACCTCGTCCATGTCGATGCGGTGGTCTTCCTTGCTGACTCCATAGGACTCGACCTCGTACAGCTTGCCGGAGAAGTTCAGCTTCATACCGTGCGTCAGGTGACCGCCGTGCGCCAGGTCGAGGCCCATGATCTTGTCACCCGGGTTGATCAGTGCCATCAGGACCGCGGCGTTGGCCTGCGCGCCCGCGTGGGGTTGCACGTTGGCGAATTCGGCACCGAACAGTTCCTTGGCACGATTGCGCGCCAGATCCTCGACGACGTCGACGTGCTCGCACCCGCCGTAGTAGCGACGTCCCGGGTAGCCCTCGGCGTACTTGTTCGTCAACACGCTGCCCTGTGCCTGGAGGACTGCGCGTGGAACGAAGTTCTCCGACGCGATCATCTCGAGCGTGTCGCGCTGACGACCGAGTTCGCCAGCCATGGCTTCGGCTACCTCGGGGTCGAGTTCGGCGAGCGACTGAGTGTTGACGTCGGTCATTACAGGTGTCTCCAAGGGTGAGCTGCGGGATTGGCGCATTCAGTTTACGAGATGCACCTCAGTGCTCACGCAGCGCGCTGGGGATGAGCGGTTCGTCGAGCAGGCGGCCGAACAGCGCGGATCGCTCGCTGACCGTTTTGCCCTTGTCGAGCCACCCACCGAGAAGCTTGTAGCCCTCGACGTAGGTACTGATGTACGCGCGCCACAACGGCGACGACAGAAACTTCAGACTCTGCCGGGCGCGCTGCGGCGACGTCAGCGACCAGCGTTCGAGGTAGGCAGCGACGTCGTCCTGCGACTTGTGCTGATCGTGCAGCAGCAACGCCGCGTCCTGACGAACACCGAGCAGCTGCCCCGACGCCTCGGACAACCGTTCCGCCTTCTCACCGTCGAAGCGCAGCCCCAGGTCGGCGTAGATCTCCTGCGCCCACACACCCCACCCCGGCCCGACGATCGACTTCAACGCGAGGTCGGCGAGCCCCTCGGCCATCAGGCATTGCGGAGTGTTGACCAGGAACAGGGTCTGCTCCGTCTGGCCCGACGCCACCAGCCCGGCTTCCTTGCGGCAGTGCTCGGTGTGATGACCCGGGTACGCCTCGTGCGCGATCAGGTGAGGCAAGTTCGCCATCTGCTGCTGCAGGTCGGAGTTGATCGCGACGGTGGACTTGTAATCACCGAGGTAGTAGTTGAACCCCGACCACGGTTTGTCTCCGACGACCTCGTAGGTGACCTGTTCGGTGTCCGGCAGCGTGTATTCGGCACGCACGCGGTCCCGCAGGGCACTGGAGAAGGCGTCGACGCACTCCTGCAACCGATCCGCGGGTACGACGTCCTGCGCCCGGTGTGCGGCAAGACGTTCGGCGAGCGAACCGGGGCCGGCCAGCACGTCGTCCATCTTTCGGTGGGCCTGGCGGTACTCGTCCTGATCGCCCGGCTCGATGTGGACGTCGAAGTACGCGAAGACCTCGTCGACGAAGCCGATGTCCTCGCCGGCGAACTTGCGGGCCGAGCATTCGAGCGCCCGAAGATGAACGTCGACGAACTCGGCACGCTGCTCGGGCAGGCCTGTGTTGCCCAGTTCCTTGCGAAGCTCCCCTGCTCGACGCGCAAGCTCCTTCGGCTCGGGCGCCGGTGCGTTCTCCACCTGCCGTCGTAGCTCGGGGTCACCGGTGTACGCGTCGACGAACCCCTCTTCGAGGCGATCGAATTTCAGGCCGAGGGTGAGGTAGTCGCGGACGAAGGAATCGGCGTTCATGCTGTCCGACACTAGCGTCACCGACCGGGTGAACAACCAGTGAACTACCCCGCCCGTGCGAGTCCTCGTGGCACCGAGCACAATCGTCATTCATGCGACTCGCGCTCCCCCGGAGTTCACGCCTGCAGGAACGGACCCATCGTGGTGGACGGCGCGCATGAGCGAGACCAGCCCGTACGTCGAGTTCGACCGTGCGCAGTGGAGAACGCTCCGTCAGTCCACCCCGCTGGTTCTGACCGAAGAGGAACTGGTCGGGCTTCGCGGACTGGGTGAGCAGATCGACCTCGACGAGGTGGCCGAGGTGTATCTGCCGTTGGCCAGACTCATCCACCTTCAGGTCGCGGCGCGGCAACGGTTGTTCGCGGCTACCGCAACGTTCCTCGGTGAGAAGCACCCGGATCGACAGGTGCCGTTCGTCATCGGTGTGGCGGGAAGCGTCGCCGTCGGCAAATCGACGACGGCCCGTGTGCTGCAGGCGCTTCTGGCACGGTGGGATCACCATCCTCGTGTCGACCTGGTGACGACCGACGGTTTCCTGTATTCGACGGCCGAGCTGATGCGCCGCGGAATCCTGCATCGCAAGGGCTTTCCGGAGAGCTACGACCGACGCAAGCTTCTGCGCTTCGTGACCGAGGTGAAGTCCGGTGCGGAGGAAGTGTCGGCGCCGGTGTACTCGCACGTGTCGTACGACATCATCAAGGGTCAGTTCCACATGGTTCGCCAGCCGGACATCCTGATCGTCGAGGGCCTCAACGTTCTGCAGACCGGCTCACGGTTGATGGTGTCGGATCTGTTCGACTTCTCGATCTACGTCGACGCGCGCATCGAGGACATCGAGCACTGGTACGTCAAACGCTTTCTTGCACTGCGCGAGACGTCGTTCGCCGATCCGGACGCACACTTCCACCACTACGCGAATCTTTCGGACGAGCACGCGAAGATCGCGGCCGAAGACCTGTGGCACTCGATCAACCTGCCGAATCTGGTGGAGAACATTCTTCCGACGCGTCCGCGCGCGACGATGGTGTTGCGCAAGGACGCCGACCACACCATCAACAGGCTGCGGCTACGCAAGCTGTGAGCGGAAATGTGGGCCAGGGCCGGCAGGAGCGGAGCCTGTGGAGTGACCACGAGGCACATTTCCGCTCATCTAGATGCCGAAGCGGCGGTGCCGGGCGGCGTAGTCGCGCAGTGCGCGCAGGAAGTCGACGCGCCTGAACTCCGGCCAGTACGCCTCGGTGAACCAGATTTCCGAGTACGCGCTCTGCCACAGCAGAAACCCCGAGAGCCGCTGTTCGCCGGAGGTCCGGATCACCAGGTCCGGATCGGGCTGACCCGACGTGTACAGGTGGGAGTCGATGCCGTCGACGTTGACCGAGCCGATGAGCTCTTCACCGGTCAATCCCTCGGCGATCTTCTCGCTCAGCAGCGCTTGGACAGCGTCGGCGATTTCCTGTCTGCCGCCGTACCCGACTGCGACGTTGACGTGGGTCCCGGTCCGACCGGCCGTCAGTTCCGCGGCTTCCTTGAGACGACGTGCAGTTGCGGCCGGGAGAAGGTCGAGTGTCCCGACGATCTTGACGGTCCAGTTCTGTTCCGGGCCGGAAATTTCCTCGACGACGTCGGTGATGATCTCGAGCAGCGATTCCAACTCGTCAGGGTCGCGACGGAGGTTCTCGGTGGACAGCAGGTAGATCGTCGCCATCTCGATGCCCGCTGCGTCACACCACCCCAGCATCTCGGCGATCTTCAGGGCCCCCATCCGGTGCCCGTGCGCGACGTCGGTGAAGCCGTTCTCCCGAGCCCAGCGGCGGTTGCCGTCGCACATCACAGCGACGTGGCGGGGATGCGCCACGTCGTCGAGCTGTGTCAACAGGCGTCGCTCGTACACGTTGTAGAGGACGCTGCGCACCTTGGTCGGGAGAATCTTCACCGAGACATCACCACGGGGCACAACCTTACGCCCGGCAGGAGTGGAGCCTGCGGAATGACCCGGGAAGCAGGAGTGGAGCCTGCGGAATGACCCGGGAAGCAGGAGTGGAGCCTGCGGAATGACCCGGGAAGCAGGAGTGGAGCCTGCGGGGTCACCGTCTCGTTCGACCGTGTCGAGCTACTCGCCGGTACAGTAGGCAGCGAACTTACGGTTGCGTAGGTTCTCCAGGGAGCGGATCTTGCGTTTCGAGTCGAGGTGGGGCTATGACGATGTTCGGGATCGACGAGCTACCGGTCAAACCACGCATGCGCGGTTGGATCCATCTCTATGCGTTCGGAGTGGCGGTGGTGTCCGGCATCGTGTTGGTCACGTTGGCCTTCACACTGGTGTCGGTCGGCGCGGGGATCGCGACGGCCGTGTACGCGGTCACCGTCTGCGGCGTGTTCGGCGTCAGCGCTACCTACCACCGTGTCCACTGGGACAACCCGGCCCACCGTGTGTGGATGAAACGCGCCGACCATTCGATGATTTTCGTGTTCATCGCGGGCAGTTACACCCCGTTCGCGATACTGGGCCTACCGACGAGCACCGGCCGGACCCTGTTGATCATCGTCTGGCTGGGTGCTCTCGGCGGGGTTGCGCTGAAGATGTTGTGGCCGCAGGCGCCGCGGTGGGTCGGTGTTCCGCTCTACCTCATTCTGGGGTGGGCGATTGTCCCGGTCGCGCCGACGCTTATCGATCACGTCGGCTATGCACCGTTCGTTCTGCTGCTGGTCGGCGGCATTCTGTACAGCGTCGGAGCTGTTCTGTACGCCACGAAGTGGCCCAACCCGTGGCCGACGACATTCGGCCACCACGAGTTCTTCCACGCCGCTACGGTTCTCGCCGCAATCTGCCACCTCGTCGCGGTGTGGCTCGTGCTGTTCTAGCGGCGCAACGCCGCAACCAGTTCTTCCTCCGTCGTCACCGGTCTGTCACAGACGAACCCGCGGCACACGTAGGCTGCCTCGTTGCCGTCGACGGTCGGCCGGTCCGTGAGGAGCGGAGACGAATCGACGGCGCCTGCAACTATGGTGGTGCCGCCCGGTGCGTGTCTGCGAGCAACATCCAGCAGTCGACTGTCACCGTCGACCGATATCGCGACCTGCAGCGGACCGCGTACGGATGCCTCGGCTACGGCCAGCCAGTGCCCTGCCGACCGAGGCGCGCGTTCCATCACGACCGACGCCCGAGCCAGGCCCGCTGCCGCCAGGTCACCGTACGTGGCGGCGGACTCCGACGGCACGAGCGCTTCGATCGCGAGCAAAGCCTCGGTGATGGTCGACGCGCCGGACGGGGTGGCGTTGTCGAGGGGGTCCCTGGGCCGGGTGACCAATGCTTCGGCGTCGTCGGCGGTGTCGAACCAGCTGCCGGGGTTGTCCGGGTCGGCGAAGTGCGCGATGGCTGCGTCGACGAGTCGGACGGCGCGTTCCAACCACACCGTGTCCCCGGTCGCGGACAGCAGCGACAGCGATCCGACGGCCATGCAGGCGTAGTCCTCGAGCACTCCGGCCGCCTCGCCCACGTGAGGTCCGAGCGATGCCCGACGCAGCCGGCCGTTCTCCTCGTGCCGGGCGAAGATCTGTTCGCCGCATTCGGCGGCGGCATCGACCCAGGTACTGCGTCCGAGTCCGGAGCCTGCCTCGGCGAGAGCGGTGATGGCCAGGCCGTTCCACGCGGTGATCACCTTGTTGTCACGTCCCGGTTGTGGGCGCAGGTCACGAGCGGCCATCAGGGTTGCGCGCACTTGCTCGAAGCGTTCGGTGTCGTCTGGATCCTCCGGTAGTTGGAGCACCGACATGCCGGCCTCGAACGTGCCCGACGAGTCGACGGCGAACAGCCCCGCTGCCCAGACGCCGTCCTCGAAGCCGAGGGTTTCCACGAGTTGCTCGGGAGTCCACACGTACGTGAGACCCTCGACGCCTTCGGTGTCCGCGTCCAGCGCAGCGGCGAAACACCCCTGCTCGGTGCGCATCGCGCCGAGAACGAAAGCAGCGGTGGCGTCGGCTACCCGCGTTGCCAGCGCGTCACCGGTGACGCGGGCGAGGTGACCGTAGAACCTGAGCAGCAGGGCATTGTCGTAGAGCATCTTCTCGAAATGCGGAACGATCCACTCCGCATCGACGGCGTATCGCGCGAATCCGCCGCCGATCTGATCGTGAATCCCGCCGCGAGCCATCGCCGACGCGGTGCGCGTGACGGCGCCCCGTACCGACGTCGACCCGGTTCGCTCGTAGTGTCGGAGCAGTCCTTCCAGCAGCGAGCTGGGCGGAAATTTGGGCGCGCCACCGAATCCGCCTCGCTCTGCGTCCTCGTCGGCCAGCACCGAGGACACTGCATCCGCGAGCAGGTCCGCGTCGACGGGTTTGCCCGACGCCGGGAGCCGGCCGGAGTTGTCCCGGAGGGCCTCGGTGATCGCGGCGGAGGCGTCGAACACCTCGGCGCGGCGGGTCGTCCAGGTGTCCGAGACTGCCTCGAGCAACTGTGTGAACGACGGGGTTCCCGCTCGCGGTCGGGGCGGGAAGTAGGTTCCGCAGTAGAACGGCTCGGCGTCCGGAGTGAGAAAGCATGTCATCGGCCAACCGCCCTGGCCGGTCATCGCGACGGTTGCGCTCATGTACACGGCATCCAGGTCGGGACGCTCTTCGCGATCGACCTTGATGCAGACGAAGTTCGCGTTCATCGACGCGGCCGTCTCGGCATCTTCGAACGATTCGTGTGCCATGACGTGGCACCAGTGGCACGCCGAGTACCCGATGGACAGCAGGATCGGGACGTCGCGCTCGCGGGCGGACTCCAACGCCTCCGTCGTCCACTCCTGCCAGTGCACCGGATTGTCCGCGTGCTGACGAAGGTAGGGGCTGGTGGACCTGTCGAGCGCGTTGGCCCCGAGCACGATCAGCTCTCGCCGGGCTTGGTCTCGCGTGCCTCTTCGCGTACGGCGCCGCGGTCCGTGCCTTCGTCGAGCGCCTGGTCCGGCCCCGGATCGTCCTTTTCGAAGGACTCGGGCAGCTTCTTGATCTGTTTGTTCATCGACCAGATCAGCAACGCTGTTCCCACGAGCAGGGCGACGATGATGACCAGGCCGACGGGCGAGGATTTACCGAACTCCGGGCCTGGGGCGCCCTGCGCCAGCAGCGACACGATCATGTGGCGGTCTCCGGATCGATCCCGGCGAAGAGCTCGGTCTCCGGGATGGACGTCTTGACGCGGGTGCGAGCGAGCTCGTACTCCTCCGTCGGCCACAGCTTGCGCTGCACCTCGATCGGCACGGCGAAGAACGATCCGTTGGGATCGATCTGTGTTGCGTGCGCGCGCAGTGCGTCGTCCCGCTGCTCGAAGTAATCGCCGACGGTGACCTGCGTGGTGATGCGTTCCATGATCTCGTCGCGGTCCGTGGTCCACCTCTTCAGCCAGTCGACGAAGGGGCTTTCCTCACCGCGGTCGATGAACCAGTCGTGGAAGAGCTGCATCTTCTTCCGCAGGAATCCGTGGGAGTAGTACAGCTTCAACGGCGTCCAGGGTTCGCCGGCGTCGGGGAACTTGCTGGGATCACCCGCTGCCTCGTACGCCGCGACCGACACCTCGTGGCACCGGATGTGGTCCGGGTGCGGGTAGCCGCCCTTCTCGTCGTAGGTCGTGATGACGTGGGGCTTGAACTCGCGAACTACCTTGACAAGGGCTTCGGTGGATTCCTCGAGCGGCACCAGTGCGAAGCATCCCTCGGGAAGCGGCGGTAGTGGATCACCCTCGGGCAGGCCGGAGTCGACGTAGCCGAGCCACGTCTGCCGGACGCCGAGAATGCGAGCGGCCTCGGCCATCTCCTCCCGCCGAACTTCGTTGATTCGGTCCTTGACACCCGGAATGTCCATCGCGGGGTTGAGAATGTCGCCGCGCTCGCCGCCGGTGAGGGTGACGATCAGGACGTCGTTACCTTCGGCTGCGTACCGAGCCGTCGTTGCGGCACCCTTGCTCGACTCGTCGTCGGGATGGGCGTGCACCGCCATGAGCCGTAGTCCGGACACGTTCTTTCCTCACCTCAGCTTCACCGGAAACTTATCCTCCCCCTATAGTTCCACTTGGCGCCGACGCTGCACGCACCGGCTGCCGCAAGGAAATCGACGGTTCCCCCTCGAAAGCGACGTTCCCATGACTGCCACCCTTCCCGAAGGCCGCTACCCGGCGTCCAGCTCGCGGCGGGGAGTGGCACCCCGGACGAGAAATCTTCTGCTCGTCGTGGCCGTGGTGGTCGGGCTCGTGGTCGCATACCTCGCGTACCAGCGATTCGCGGTGCAGGACGTC
Source organism: Rhodococcus sp. 14-2470-1a (assembly GCF_002259425.1). NCBI lineage: Bacteria > Bacillati > Actinomycetota > Actinomycetes > Mycobacteriales > Nocardiaceae > Rhodococcus > Rhodococcus sp. 14-2470-1a. Next base: position 61,971 of record NZ_NPFZ01000016.1, on the reverse strand, counting down.
GAGGGCAAGGCGTTGACGTTCGATCTGATGGACGACGAGACCATCTCCATCAGCTTCAGCGTCACCCGGGCGGACCCGGAGCAGGAAGCTGTCTGCATCGTTCGAGCGCGCTCCCGCGACGGCTCGGAAACCGGCCGCCGCGAGGTCTTCGTACCGGGTTCCTCGGATCAGGAGGTCCAGGTGACCACCGTTCTGCGCACATCGCAGCCTCCTGCCGTCGGTGACGTGTACGGATGCAGCACGAATGTTCCCGAGTATTTACGGGCAGGCTGACCTCCCGCCGTCTCGTGGTAAGATAGGCCTGTACACGGTTCCGCACTGGAACCGTGTATTGCTGCATTGACGGCCCTTCAGGCCTGCGGGGTTGCCGAGTTGGCCCTGCACGACGCCGACAGCGACCGCTGGAGCAGCCGGCTCAGGCAGTGGGCCGCACCAGGGGGATCCGCCCAATTCCAGGGGGACCCGCCTAGAGGCATGCCCTCCGTCAGCAACAGACCGGGAGTCCACCGCGACTTCGACTACAAGGGAGTGATCGAGATGACCGAGACCCAGGTGACCTGGCTTACCCAGGAATCCCACGACAGGCTCAAGAGCGAACTCGACCAACTCATTTCCAATCGCCCGGTCATCGCCGCCGAGATCAACGAGCGACGCGAAGAGGGCGATCTGAAGGAGAACGGCGGCTACCACGCTGCACGCGAGGAGCAGGGCCAGCAGGAAGCTCGTATCCGTCAGCTGCAGGAGCTGCTCAACTCGGCGAAGGTCGGCGAGGCGCCCACTCAGTCCGGCGTGGCACTGCCCGGATCCGTCGTCAAGGTCTACTACGACGGTGACGAGTCCGATACCGAGACGTTCCTCATCGCCACCCGTGAAGAGGGTGCCCGCGACGGCAAGCTCGAGGTCTACTCCCCCAGCTCGCCGCTGGGTGGCGCTCTCATCGACGCCAAGGTCGGCGACACTCGCGAATACGCTCTGCCGAACGGCAAGACCATGAAGGTCACGCTGCTCAGTGCCGAGCCGTACCACACCTAAGAGTCGACGTACGAGAAAGCCCCCGACCGTTGGTGGTCGGGGGCTTTCTCGTGTCTCGGCCTCAGGCGGTGAGAGTTCTCTCGTACTTGCGTACCGACAGCGGCACGAAGATGACGAGGAACAGCACAACCCAGATGAGCGTGTACAGAATCGGGTTCTGCAGTGGCCAGGCTTCCGGCGGTGGGGCGAGCGGGTTGGTGTTGCCGAACAGCTCGCGTACGGCGAGAGCCACCGAGGAGATCGGGTTCCACTCCGCGATGGTCTTGAGGACCGTCGGGAAGCCTTCGATGGGTACGAACGTGTTCGCGATGAACGTCAACGGGAAGATCACGATGAACGACGCGTTGTTGAAGATCTCCGGCGATCGGACGGTCAATCCGACGAATGCCATCACCCACGAGATGGAGTACGCGAACAGCAGCAGCAAGACGTAGCCGGCGACGGCTTCGAGGAACGACGACGTGATGCGCCACCCGACGATCAAACCGGTGATGGACATGATGGTGATCGTCACGATGTTGTTGCCGACATCCGCTGCGGTTCTACCGATCACGACGGCGGACCGTGCCATCGGCAGGGACCGGAACCTGTCCATCACGCCCTTCTGCAGATCCTCGGCGAGCGAGGACCCGGTGATGGATGCACCGAAGATCATGGTCTGCACGAAGATGCCGCCCATGAGGAAGCTCTTGTAGTCGACGCCGGGGATGTCGATGGCGCTTCCGAACACGTACGCGAACAGCAACACGAACATGATCGGTGACAGCGTCGCGAAGAACAGTAGATCCGGAACTCGCTTGAGCTTGATCAGGTTCCGTTTGGTGATGATGAGGGAATCGCGCAGCACGCTCATTTCTCTTCCTCCACTGCTTGTTCGTCCTCGGCGGCGCGGCCGGTGAGGGTGAGAAAAACGTCGTCGAGATTCGGCCGTCGTAGCCCGACGTCGACGACGTGGATGTCGGCTTCCTTGAGTGCGACGAGAGCGGTCGTCAGATCGTCGGCTCCGCCGCTGACCGGCATGCCGAGTCGCCGGGTCTGCGCGTCGTACGACGGCGCGTCGAGGCCGATGGGAGTGAGGATCTCGAGCGCCCGGTCCTTCTGCGATTCGTCGGTGAGGACGAATTCGAGGCGTTCACCACCGACCTGCGCCTTGAGCTGATCCGCTGTGCCCTCGGCGATGATCGACCCCTTGTCGAGGACGATGATCCGATCGGCGAGGCGGTCCGCTTCTTCGAGGTACTGCGTCGTCAGCAGAATCGTCGTACCGTCCTTGACGAGGTCGGAGATGAAGTCCCACATGGCCATTCGACTTCGAGGGTCGAGGCCTGTCGTCGGCTCGTCGAGGAACACCACCTTCGGCCTGCCGATGAGGCTGGCCGCGATGTCGAGGCGACGACGCATACCGCCGGAGTACTGCTTCGCGGTGCGGTCACGTGCGTATTCCAGATCGAAGCGCGCGAGCAACTGGTCCGCCCGTGTCTTCGCTTCCGACTTCTTCAGGCCGAACAGCCTGCCCACCATCTCCAGGTTCTCGTACCCGGTCAGGTATTCGTCGACGGCCGCGAACTGTCCCGTCAGCCCGATGGTGTTACGGACCTCGTTCGGGTTGTCGCCGACGTCGATTCCATGCACCCGCGCGGACCCGGACGTCGCTTTCAGGAGGGTCGCGAGAATGCGGACCGCCGTCGTCTTCCCCGCCCCGTTGGGTCCGAGGACGCCCAGAACCGTGCCCTCCGGCACGGAGAAACTGATTCCGTTCAGCGCCGTGTTCTTGCCGTACTCGAGTACCAAATTCTCGACTTCGATGGCGTTCGCCATGATCTGTTCCCCATTCATTTGGTGCTTACGTACTGCAGACTCGATACCCGACGAGAACTCATCGGCCCTCCCGAGAACCGACGACGGAGATCCTACGTGCAGCCACCGACAATCTCTTGCTTCGCCGCCGAACCAGCGCAGCACTATGCGTTTCCGGTCGACGACGTGCTGTTCGAGGGGTGTACTTCCTCGATCCGGGTGGGAACTACCCCGAGATCATCACGAAGCGGTATTTCTGACCGGCCCGGGAGTACGGCCGTCGCGTCTAGGACGAGATGTCGACGGCGAATCCCGCGGCGCCGAGTGCGTCGAGGACGTCCTGGCGATGTGCCGGGCCGCGGGTTTCGACGGTGAGCATGACATCGACTTCCTCGAGTCCCAGCTGACCGCCGGTGCGGGAGTGAACGACGTCGACGACGCTCGCGCCGACTCCCTTGACGACGTCGAGGAGCCCGATCAGTCCGCCGGGCCTGTCCGAAATGGTGACGCGGACAGCGAGATAGCGTCCTGCGGCTCGCAATCCGTGGGTGATGACGTGGGTCAGCAGAAGGGGGTCGATGTTGCCGCCGGACAGGATGGCACACACCGGTCCGTCCAGCCGGAGGTCCTGCCTGGTCATCAGCGCGGCAACGGCGGCGGCGCCCGCGGGCTCGACGATCAGCTTCGCCCGTTCGATGCAGAGCAGCAGCGCTCGGGACAGCGCGTCTTCTGAGACGGTCACGATCTCGTCGACGCGGTCCACCACGTGGTCGAACGGAACGCTACCGGGTAGGCCGACGGCGATACCGTCGGCCATCGTCGACATCGACTGTGCGGCAACGGGATACCCGGCTTTCAGCGACACCGGCCAGGCGGCGGCGCCTTCGGCTTGCACGCCGACGACGCGAACGTTCGGCTTGTGCAGGTGAACCGCGGCTGCGACGCCTGCCAGCAATCCACCGCCGCCCGTCGGAACGACGATGGTGCCGACGTCGGGCATCTGACGAAGTAGCTCGGTCCCCAGAGTTGCTTGTCCCGCAACGATGTCCGCGTGGTCGAACGGGTGGATCAGCACGGCGCCGGTGCGAGCGGCGAATTCGTGCGCGTGCGTGAGCGCTTCGTCGACCGTGCGGCCGGTCAGGTGGACGTCCGCGCCGTAGGCCTTGGTGGCGACGAGCTTCGGCAACGAGACGCCGGTAGGCATGAAGACCGTCGACGTCGTACCCAGCTGCGTCGCAGCCCAGGCGACACCTTGCGCGTGGTTGCCCGCGCTGGCGGCCACTACACCGTGTGCGCGTTCCTCCGGTGAGAGCCGTGCTATGCGGTTGTACGCTCCGCGGGGCTTGAAAGAGCCTGTGCGTTGCAGATTCTCGCATTTGAGTCGCACTTCGTGCCCGGTCGTATCGGACAGAATCCGTGACGCCACGACAGGGGTTCTTCGCATGACCGGCTCGAGCAATTCCTCGGCGTCGGCGATGTCCGACGCCGTCAGCAGCGCACCGCTCACGTGGGCTGACCGATCTTCGCACGCATCTTCATCACTGCTCCTGCCATACCGGCACCGACCACGGCCGTAAGAATTCCGTCACGGACGTAGTATGCCAGGAATTTTCTGCCGTCGTCCTCGACGATCTCGACGGAATCATCGGCGGATGGGCTGCCCAACGCCTGGATCTTGACGTCGTACTGATCACTCCAGAAGTACGGAACGACAGGCCGAGGTGCGGCCGCCGGTTCCTTGCCCAGTAGAGCCGGAACCATGACGCGAACCTGGTCACCGACATTGCTCCAGTGCTCGACCCGTCGGCGACCGTGCTGCGGGTGATCCCAGGCTGCGACGTCGCCGACCGCCCAGACGCCCAGGACATCGGTGCGCCCGTACGCGTCGGCAACGATGCCGTTGTCGACGGTGACTCCCGACGCCTCCAGCACCTCGACCACCGGTGTCGACCCGATTCCGATCACCACCAGGTCTGCCTCGACTTCGGTTCCGTCGCTCAGCACGACGTGCGTGACCCGGTCCGTTCCGCGCAGAGTGTCGACGCCGACTCCGGTGCGCACCGTCACGCCCTCGTCGCGGTGAAGCCTCGACACCAGCTCGCCGACCTCGGAGCCGAGGACCGACGCGAGAGGGGTGGCTTGCGGCTCGACGAGCGTGACATCGACGCCGAGGTGCCGTAGGCCTGCGGCGACCTCGCACCCGACGAATCCGGCCCCCACCACGACGGCGCGTGCGGCAGCAGAGGCGTCACGGCGCAACGACTCGGCGTCGTCGCGGCTGCGAAGGACGTGCACTCCGTGCAGGTCCGGCAACGACGGCACCCGTCTCGGCCGTAGGCCCGTCGCGATCACCAGCTGGTCGTACGGGAGCGTCGAGCCGTCGGCCAGCTCGAGCGTCGTGTTCTCGGTATCCACTCGGACCGCTGCCACACCCAACCGCAGCTCGATGCGGTTCTCGGCGAAGTACTCCTCGCTTTCGAAGGTGGTGTCCTCCCGCTCCCCGCGGATCACCTCCTTCGACAGCGGCGGCCTGTCGTACGGAAGGTGCGGTTCGTCTCCGACGAGCACAAGACCGCCGTCGTACCCCTGTTTGCGCAGTTCCTGAGCCGTACGTAATCCGCCGAGGCCTGCTCCTACGATCACGATCGTCATGGGGAGATCTCTACCAGAGAACGAACTCCGTCCACTGAGCAACGGAGGCTCGGTTGCGCGTCTACGATCGAGACCATGACCACAGACCCCAGCTTCGCGGCCGCCAGTTCGACCGCGCTGACCACCACGCAGGGTCGAACGATCATCGCCGACGCGGTCGTCGCGAAGATCGCCGGAATCGCGACGCGTGAGATCGACGGCGTCCACGACGTCGGTGGCGGAACCGCTCGGGTCGTCGGTGCGCTCCGGGACCGCATCCCCGGCGCCCGCGTCAACCACAGCCAGGGCGTCGCCGTCGAGGTCGGTGAGAAACAGGCTGCCATCGACATCGGCATCGTCGCCGAGTACGGCGTCGCATTGCACGAACTCGCGGCAGGCATCCGACGCAACGTCATCACCGCCGTCGAGCGGATGACGGGCCTCGAGGTCACCGAAGTGAACATCACCGTCTACGACGTCATCCTGTTCGACGAGCTCGAGACCGGCGTGGACCCGGACATCGCACCTCGGGTCCAGTGAGCGCCGAAGCGGATTACCAGCTCGCCGACGCCATCGCCGCCGCCGCGACGACCGTGTCCGGCGTAGCAGGCCTGCACGCCGGGGAGTTCGGCGAGATCGCGACCTATCTGCCCGGCAGAAAGGTCGTCGGTGTCCGCGTCGACGACGAGCGGTGCGAAGTGCACATCACCGCCGAATACCCGTCCGACGTACACGGCGTCGCCCGCGGAGTCCAGGCAGCGATCGGGCAGCTGGTGTCGGTACCCGTCGCGGTCGTCGTCGAGGACATCGAATCAGGGGACATCGAATCAGGGGACATGGAATCAGGAGGGCGTTCATGAACTACACCGTCGTCGGACTGCTCACCGGTCTGCTGCTGGCTCTCGCCGGGATCATCGGCGGGTTCAGCGGATTCGTGCTCGCACTGTTCCTCGGCGCGGTCGGGTTGGCTGTCGGCGCTCACTTCGACGGTCGCCTCGATCTGACGTCCCTGCTCCGCAGCCGCGGCCGTGGCTGACGGCGGCAAGGACGTAGCGACCCCGAGCGCCGATCCGGGCTTCGTGGCCGACGAGGTCCCGGAAATCGGCGGCCCCGGCACGCTTGTCATCAAGGAGCGCGCCGTCTCCCGTGTCGCGGTCGCCGCGGCGCTGACCGTTCCTGCGGTCGTACGGCAGGTCGGCGGGATGTCGAAGCTGACCGGACGTGAACTGCCGCGTGCGGATGTGTCCGTCGGCGAGCATTCGGTGTCGGTCAACCTGTACGTGGCACTGGCCTGGCCCTGCCGGATCGCCGACGCCGGGGCTGCGATCGCCGAGAAGGTCGGACGCGCGTTGAACGACATCATCGGTCTGCCGCTGCATCAGCTCAACGTTCTGGTGGTCGGTACGTCGCCCGCTGGTTCGCCTGAACCGTCTGCGCCGTCCGACGCTGCTGCGTTTCGTCCGAGGCCCCCGACGGCGAGCCCGGCCGCTGTACCGGTCGCTCTTGTCCTGTCGCTCGTTCTGCTCGGTGTCGCCTTCGTCGCCGGACGAGAGTTCCTGATCGCGCACGACACCATCGACGGCGCACCGTGGATCGCCAACGCCGTGAACTGGATCGCGGAGTTGCATTGGCAGCCATGGATGATCGGTGCGGCGGCTGCCTGCGTCGTGGTGGGTGCGATACTCGTCGTTCTCGGTCTGAAGCCGCGGACGAAAACTCACACGGGCGCCGGGTCGAAGGCATCGCAGTATCCGATGGTGTGGTTGCGTCCCACCGACGTCGCCCGGATCTGTAGCGATCATGCAGGCTCGGTGCCCGGCGTGGATTCCGCGCGGACCACCGTGACGCCGAAGCGGGTGACCGTCGACGTGCATCGTGCCGCCGGTGGTACCAACGGTTCCACCGCTGCGGTCGAATCCGTCCGCGCTGCAGTGGAACCCACAATCGCACTGCTGGCCGACACGAGGACCGTCCGCGTCCGAGTGAAGGAGAGCAAGGCGTGAAGCGCGCGACAACGTTGATCGATCGCCTGTTGGTCACGCTTCTCGGCGTCGCACTCGTCGGCGCAGGGGCGTTCGCGGTCGCGTGGTACTACGACGTTCCGTTCGCCGTGGAGTCCCTGTCCAGATTCGACCGTGACGTCTTCGCGGCGTTGCCTGCGCAATCGTGGTGGGAGGCCGCACTGGCCGCGACCGCCGTCGTCGGCACACTCGCCGCCGTCGCGCTCCTGATCGGGAACCTCTCCCCCAGAAGAACAGGCACCGTCGAGATCTCGACGAGCGAATCTCATTCCCTACGAATCGACCTGGGCGCGTTGGCCCGTGGCATTGCCGCGGACCTCGCCGACTTCCCCGGCGTCGAATCGGCCCGGGGTCGAGCCATCGATGATCGCGGCACCCCGACGTTGGCCGTCACGGTGCAGACTTCACCGGGCATCGACATCGAGGCATTCACTCGTACTGCCGAAGAGCGCGCCGTATACCTCGCCGGCGCAGTCGAGGGCAGCGACGTAGCCCTACGGGTACAGCTGCACGTCTGAGTGCGCAGCTGCACCCCAGGGTACGGCTGCTACTCGCACAGTTTCCAGTTCCTCGCTCATGTTGCATCCTGTGCGGGGGACTGCAACCTGTGCGAAACGCCCCTTGGCACAACGAAAAGCGGCACCCACCCGAAGGTGAGTGCCGCTCTCGGTGTTGCTGGTGAAACTAGATCACTTGATGATCTTGGTGACGCGACCGGCGCCGACGGTACGACCGCCCTCGCGGATAGCGAAACGCAGGCCCTCGTCCATGGCGACCGGCTGGATCAGCGTGACGGACATCTCGGTGTTGTCACCGGGCATGACCATCTCGGTGCCCTCGGGGAGGGTGACGACGCCCGTAACGTCCGTGGTACGGAAGTAGAACTGCGGGCGGTAGTTGTTGAAGAACGGCGTGTGGCGGCCGCCTTCGTCCTTGGACAGGATGTAAGCGTTGCCCTCGAACTCCGTGTGGGGAGTCGTGGTGCCCGGCTTGATGATGACCTGTCCACGCTCGACGTCTTCGCGCTTGATGCCACGAACGAGGAGGCCGACGTTGTCGCCTGCCTGGCCCGAGTCGAGCAGCTTGCGGAACATCTCGATGCCGGTGACCGTGGTCTTGGTCGAGCCGGGACGGATGCCGACGATCTCGACCTCTTCGTTGACGTTGATCGCGCCCCGCTCGATACGACCGGTGACGACGGTTCCACGACCGGTGATCGTGAAGACGTCCTCGACGGGCATGAGGAACGGCTTGTCGGTCTCACGGACGGGGTCCGGGATGGAGTCGTCGACAGCCTGCATGAGCTCTGCAACGCTCTCGGCCCACTTCGGGTCACCCTCGAGTGCCTTCAGTGCGGAGACCTTGACGACCGGTGCGTCCTCGTCGAAGTCCTGCGCAGCGAGGAGCTCGCGGACCTCCATCTCGACGAGCTCGATGATCTCGTCGTCGTCGACCATGTCGGCCTTGTTGAGGGCGACGAGGATGTACGGAACGCCGACCTGCTTGGCGAGGAGCACGTGCTCACGCGTCTGCGGCATCGGGCCGTCCGTAGCTGCCACGACCAGGATTGCGCCGTCCATCTGGGCAGCACCGGTGATCATGTTCTTGATGTAGTCGGCGTGTCCCGGAGCGTCGACGTGCGCGTAGTGGCGCTTGTCGGTCTGGTACTCGACGTGGGAGATGTTGATCGTGATACCACGAGCCTTCTCCTCAGGCGCCTTGTCGATCTCGTCGAAGGCCGAGGCCTCGTTGAGGTCCGGGAACTTGTCGTGCAGAACCTTGGTGATTGCTGCCGTCAGCGTCGTCTTGCCGTGGTCAACGTGACCGATGGTCCCGATGTTGACGTGCGGCTTCGTCCGCTCGAACTTCGCCTTCGCCACTGTGTGTCCTCCTGGACTGTTGGTGCTTGCTTGAAATGCAGCAGTGCGGTTGTCTCGTACAGCTCTTTTGAGCTGCATGGTCGTGCGGTGTTACGGATCCAGCGTGTCCAGCTCGGGAGAGATCTACTCTCCGGTCGCCTTCGCGATGATTTCCTTCGCGACGTTCGCAGGAACCTCGGCGTAGGAATCGAACACCATGGAGTAGTTAGCGCGGCCCTGAGTCTTCGACCGAAGGTCTCCGATGTAGCCGAACATCTCCGACAGCGGAACCTGTGCCTTGACGACACGAGCGCCGCTACGTTCCTCCATGGCCTGAATCTGACCACGGCGGGAGTTCAGGTCGCCGATGACCTCACCCATGTAATCCTCGGGGGTCGTGACCTCGACGGCCATGACGGGCTCGAGAATGACCGGGCTGGCCTTCTTGGCGGCTTCCTTGAACGCTTGTGAGCCGGCGACCTTGAAGGCCATTTCCGACGAGTCGACGTCGTGGTATGCACCGTCGAGCAGTGTGACCTTGACGTTGACGAGCGGGTATCCGGCGAGGACACCGTACTGCATGGCGTCCTGAGCTCCGGCGTCCACCGAAGGGATGTACTCCCTCGGCACACGACCACCGGTGACCTTGTTCTCGAACTCGTAGGTCGCACCGTCTTCGCCCTCGAAAGGCTCGAGACTGATGATGACCTTCGCGAACTGGCCGGAGCCACCGGTCTGCTTCTTGTGGGTGTAGTCGAGCTTTTCGACCTTCTTGCGAATGGTCTCGCGGTACGCAACCTGCGGCTTACCGACGTTGGCCTCGACCTTGAACTCACGCTTCATACGGTCGACCAGGATGTCGAGGTGGAGCTCGCCCATGCCGCCGATGACGGTCTGGCCGGTGTCCTCGTCCAGCTTCACCGAGAAGGTGGGATCCTCTTCGGCGAGCTTCTGGATGGCTGTTCCCAGCTTCTCCTGGTCGGACTTGGTCTTGGGCTCGATGGAGACCTCGATGACCGGGTCCGGGAAGGTCATCGACTCGAGGATCACCTGGTTCTGCGGATCGCAGAGGGTGTCACCCGTCGTCGTGTCCTTCAGACCGATCACGGCGTAGATGTGACCTGCCGAAGCGGTCGCGATCGCGTTCTCCTTGTTGGAGTGCATCTGGAAGAGCTTGCCCAGACGCTCCTTCTTGCCCTTGGTCGAGTTGATGACCTGAGCGCCGGAGTCGACCTTGCCCGAGTACACGCGGACGTAGGTCAGCTTGCCGAAGAAGGGGTGGGTCGCGATCTTGAACGCGAGAGCCGAGAACGGCTCGTCGGCAGACGGCTTACGGAGGAGGAGTTCCTCTTCGTTGCCGGGTGCGTGACCCTGGACCGACTCGACGTCGAGAGGCGACGGGAGGTAGTCGATGACCGCGTCGAGCATGGGCTGAACGCCCTTGTTCTTGAACGCGGAGCCACAGAGAACCGGGTACAGCTCGCTGTTGACGGTCATCTTGCGGATGGCGCCCTTGATCTCGTCGATCGAGAGCTCTTCGCCACCGAAGAACTTCTCCAGCAGAGCTTCGTCGGACTCGGCAACGATCTCGAGGAGTTCCTGGCGGTACTGCTCCGCCTTCTCCTGGAGGTCGGCCGGGATGTCCTGAACCTCGTACTTCTCACCGAGCTTGGTCTCACCGCTCCAGACCTTCGCCTTCATCTCGACGAGGTCGACGATGCCTTCGAAGTCGTTCTCGGCGCCGATGGGCAGCTGGATGACCAGCGGCTTGGCTCCGAGGCGGTCCTTGATGGTCTGCACGGTGAAGTAGAAGTCAGCGCCCAGCTTGTCCATCTTGTTGACGAAGCAGATGCGCGGGACGTCGTACTTGTCGGCCTGACGCCAGACCTGCTCCGACTGCGGCTCGACGCCTTCCTTGCCGTCGAACACTGCGACGGCGCCGTCGAGAACACGCAGCGAACGCTCGACCTCGACGGTGAAGTCGACGTGTCCGGGCGTATCGATGATGTTGATCTGGTTGTCGTTCCAGAAGCACGTCGTGGCAGCAGAGGTGATCGTGATGCCACGCTCCTGCTCCTGCTCCATCCAGTCCATCGTGGCTGCGCCGTCGTGGACCTCACCGATCTTGTACGAGATACCGGTGTAGAAGAGGATGCGTTCGGTAGTGGTGGTTTTACCAGCATCGATGTGGGCCATGATGCCGATGTTGCGGACCTTGTTGAGGTCTGTCAGCACGTCCTGTGCCACGGAATTCATCCCGCCTTGTAAGTCGAAGAAGTGGGACTGGGCCAGCTTGTCACCAGTATGTGAACGGTGAGCCGGGCCGGACCAGGTACTCGGTACAACGCCGGAAAGGTGCGGAAAGTTTCACCGCACCCTCCCGGCCGGAAGTCACCAGCGGTAGTGCGCGAACGCCTTGTTGGCTTCAGCCATCTTGTGCGTGTCCTCGCGACGCTTCACAGCGGCACCGAGGCCGTTGCTGGCGTCGAGAAGCTCGTTGGCCAGACGCTCGACCATGGTCTTCTCACGACGAGCGCGCGAGAAGGTGACCAGCCAGCGCAGTGCCAGCGTGGTCGAGCGACCGGGGCGAACCTCGACGGGGACCTGGTAGGTCGCGCCACCGACGCGACGGCTGCGAACCTCGAGGGCCGGCTTGACGTTGTCGAGTGCACGCTTGAGCGTGACGACGGGGTCGGTGCCGGTCTTCTCACGAGCCTGCTCGAGAGCCTGGTAGACGATGCGCTCGGCGGTGGACTTCTTGCCGTCGAGAAGGATCTTGTTGACGAGCTGCGTGACCAACGGGGATCCGTAGACCGGGTCGTTGATCAGCGGCCGCTTGGGTGCTGGGCCCTTGCGTGGCATTAGCTCTTCTCCTTCTTGGCGCCGTAGCGGCTGCGAGCCTGCTTGCGGTTCTTGACACCCTGGGTGTCGAGCGAGCCGCGGATGATCTTGTAACGCACACCCGGGAGGTCCTTCACACGACCACCGCGAACGAGCACCATGGAGTGCTCCTGCAGGTTGTGGCCCTCACCGGGGATGTAGGCGGTGACCTCTACCGAGCTGGTCAAGCGCACACGCGCGACCTTACGCAGAGCAGAGTTCGGCTTCTTCGGAGTGGTGGTGTACACGCGAGTGCACACACCACGACGCTGGGGACTGCCCTTGAGGGCAGCGGTCTTCAGCTTCGCAACCTTGTCGGTGCGACCCTTGCGGACCAGCTGGTTGATAGTTGGCATGAACCGGCTTTCTTTGTGTCGCGAGTCTTCTTCTCGAAAGACCCAGGGATCTAGCAGTTGGAGCAAGAGAACACTGCTCCTCACCCGTACTACTGTCGTTCTTGTACTGCATACCGCGGGTCTCTTGCACCCCGCGGTCGGGTGTGTCGCATACCCCCACACGGCAGCCGCATCGCACGCTCGGAACTGAACATGAGCACGGCTGTACCTCGCATAGGCACACAGACGGACCGGCCAGGCCGGACACGACCCATAACGATACCCGGCGGCGCGCCTTCGGGTCAAAACGGGCCCCGCCGTGCTACCGACTCAGATTGATCGTCAGATCCATCAGCGTCGTCGCAGCCTCACACGGATCAGGCGCGCCCGATCCAGGCAGGTACTGCACCCACCATCCGACCACTCCGGAGTCCGGAGACCCGGCCGTGACACCGCAGGACGTCGGCTCGTTCGGCGGCTGGGTTCGAATTGCCTTGCGGCCCTGCACGGTTATGTCCTGGACCAGGTACATCATCTTCTCGTTGGCCTCTCGCTCGGCGTCGAGCGAGCCGTTCTCGAACCAGTTGAACGTCACCTTCACGATGCCGTTGGGACCGGCCACGTCCCACCGGCAGATCGCCCCGAAGAAACCGCGAGCGATGGCGTCGCCACCCACCGTCGCGGCGATTCGATCGTCGGCGACGGCGTCGCATTCGGTCAGGAGATCTCGGAACTCCGTGTCGCCGCCGCTGTCGAACGTTTCGGGTGTCGCGGTGCCCTGAACCGTCGTGCTGCATCCCGCCAGCAACACGACGAGCGCGGACATCCACAGCCGTTTCACTGCGCGCGCTCCACGGTGAGGGTTGCCAATCGAGTGGCGACGTCGCACGGATCGGACGACGGCGGCTGGTCACCGTACGTAACCGACCAGTGCATGAAATCCTTCCCGAACTGGACCCCGACCTCGCACAGGTAGTTGTCCGTGGCCGCGGAGAAACCAGGGTTCCCGTCGATCTCGATGTCGTCGGCGGGTCGACCGATCAGCTCGGACCCGGACCGCTCCCGATCGATGGGGCTGCCGCGGTACCAGGAGAAACTCACCGAAGGGCCGGTGCTGCCCGCGACCTCCCATTCGCACCCCACCGAATTCCTGGTGATCGTCGTGAATGCCGGCACGGCGAAGGTACTCAGAACTTCGTCGTCGTTCACCGAACCGCACTGCCCGAAGAACGGACCGGCCTCCCCCGGCGACGCGGACGTGGAGTTCTGCTGCGGCGAGGCGTCGTCACCCGTTCCGCATCCGGCCAGAACGGCAGACAGCACACCCAGGAGAATCACCGTCCGCCGCATGGTCTTCAGACCCTACCCAGTCCGACCGACACCGATCAGATGGAGTCGACGCGTCGACCCCGCACGTAGACCTCCGTGATCGCAGGCTCGCGCATCGCCATGAGCAGGGCGAACAGAGTCTGGTCGCGAGCCATGTCCGGGTCGACGGAACGGATGCCACGACGAATCAGATCGTCGAGGGGCTGCCACTTCGCCGGATCGACGACGATGAAATCGGCTTCCTTGCCCACGTCGAGGTTGCCGATGCGGTCCTCCATGTCGAGCGCCCGCGCCCCGGCCAGGGTGCCGGTGAAGAGCAGCTCGGCGGGATGCAGGGACACGCCCGCGTCTCCGGGTTCGGAGATGTGCACCTTGTACGCGTCGCCGAGCACGCGAGAGAGAAGGAACTCGTCACCGCCTCCGTAATCGGAACCGAGGGCGATGTTCACCCCTGCGGCCACGGTTCGGTTCCATGGCATGGTGCCCGACCCGAGGAATTGCTGCGATGTCGGGCAGTGCGCGATGGACGTGCCCGTCTCCGCCATCCGTGCGAGCTCGTCGTCCTGGCAGTGCACGGCGTGGGCGAGAATCGTCCGCTTGCCGAGGAAGCTCTTGCCACCGACCACCGAGCCGGGGAGGAACTTGCCGTCGTAGGTATCGAGGTACGAGTCGACCTGGTAGGTCTCGAGCGTCGTTGCGATCTCGCCCGTACCGGGCCTGTTGTTCTCGTTGAGGTGGGTGTGGAAGTAGACGCCGCGGTCCCGCACGGAGTCGTACAGCTCGCCGAGGTTCCTCAGCGTCTCCGTGGTCACCGACAGAGAGAACCGTGGAACGACGGCGACGTGCAGCAGAGCGGTGTCGACGTCACCGGTGTCGGCGGCATGCCACTTCTCGATCTCCTCCGACACCAGCCGTACTGCGTCCTGTTCGGTGGTCACGAGTGCCTTCGCCGAATCGGGGCCCGTCGTCTGCACTCCCCTGCCGCTGACGACGCGCAGTCCTCTACGAAGGGTCTCCTCGAACAATGCGTCCTGCGCGTGCGGGAACGCCGACCCGAACACCATGGCCTGCGTCGTACCGGCCGCGATACGTCGATCGCAGAACGCGGCCGCCGCCTCCGCCGCGAACTCCGGGTCCTCGAACATCGATTCCGACGGGAAGATGCAGGTGTTCAACCACTCGAGCAGCTGCCCGCCGCCGTAGGCGTCCCCGGCGAACGTCTGCGGGAAATGCACGTGAGTGTCGATGAACCCGGGAAGAAGAAAACCAGGACGATGGTCGACGACGGTGCCGCCCCCGACCGTGACCGCGTCGAACGGTCCCGAATAGGTGATGACACCGTCGTCGACCACCAGGGCACCGTCGGGTATGGAGACCAACGCGTCCGCAGCAGCGGTCACCGTCGGAGATCCGGCGATGTGGAAAACATGGCCCCGATGTATTTCAGTTGCACTGTGTTTTTCAGGTGCACTGTGTTTTTCAGGTGCACTGCGTATCCGACTCACGGTGAGAGCGAACCACGAACCGGGCACCGTCGCAGATCGAGCGCTCGCCTACCCGGCCGCGGTGGTGGCGTGGTCGATCTTCAGGCTTGCGTCGAGGACGCCTGCCCATGCTTTGACGATTTCGCTGCGTCGGCGTGAGTCGTCGCTCAGGACGTCGGCGAGGCCGAGCCCACGTGCGAGGTCGAGGGTCGCCTGCACGAGCCGGTGTGTCTGCGGGTCGCTGTCGTCGGCGCCGAGTTGGTCGACGGCCATGCGGTGGGCAACTCGACCGAACTTCTCCTCGAGCGGCAGCACCCTCGCCCGCATGTCCGGGTCCGCGGCGGCAGCGGTCCACACCTGCAGGGCCGCTTTGAAGACGGAACCGGTGTAGTACTCGACGAGCCGCTCGACGACGCGTTCGGTGCGGGCCGGGCCGTGTGGCAGCGCCGCGGATTCACGGCGTGCGTCGTCCATTCGGGTGTCGAACATGTAGTCCAACGCCGCGGTGATCAGGTCTTCTCGGGTGGGAAAATGGTGCTGGGTCGCCCCGCGGGAGACTCCTGCTCGCGCCGCGACGACGCCCACCGTCGTCGGGCCCCATCCCTGCTCGGCGAGCGAGTCGATAGTGGACTCCAACAGCCGCTGACGCGTCGCCCTACTTCGATCCTGCTTGGGTTCCCGCGCCGTCACCATCGGTCCTGCTTCTCCCTACTTCTGCACCGGCCCGCTCATTCCGCGGGCGCCACTCGCGAGGCCACCCACCTGGGCGGTCGCTTCTCCAAGAAGGACATCATCCCCTCTCGCGCTTCCTCGGATGCAAACAGCCTCGCAGAACGGTCCGACAAGTCGGTTCCGTGAGCGTCGAAGTCCGCCAGAATCGCCGACGTCGTGAGCCGCTTCGACTCGGCGAGGCCCTGCGGGGATCCTTTCCGGAGAGCCTCGAGAATGTCTCCGACGGTGGATGCCGGGTCGGCTGCGGCCTCGCTGATCAGGCCGATGGCCTCGGCCTCGTGGGAGCCGAACTTCTCACCGGTGACGAAGTAGCGGCCTGCCGCGCGGGAGTTCATCCGAGGCAACAGCGTCAGCGACACGATGGACGGGGCCAGACCCAGGCGGGCCTCCGTCAGCGCGAATGTGGAGTTCGGTCCCGCGACGACGATGTCGCATGCACCGACAAGCCCCATGCCTCCCGCGCGCACGTGGCCGTCGATCTGTCCGACGACGGGCTTCGGGGTCTTGAGGAGTGTACGAAGCAGTCCGAGCATCTGCGCCGTGCGTCCTTCGACGGTTCCGCCGGCTTCGGTGAGGTCGGCCCCCGCGCAGAACGTTCCACCGGTGTGAGTGAGGACGATTGCCCGAACGTCGGGATCCTCGCCCGCATCGTGCAGCCCTGCCGTCAGTTCGTCGACGAGGGCCGTGGACAGGGCGTTCCTGTTGTGCGGGGTGTCGAGAGTGAGGGTGGTGACTGCGTCGGCTGTATTTACCTGAACTGCCATCAGTACGACCTGGGTAGTCCGAGGGAGTGTTGGGAGACGAAGTTGAGGATCATCTCCCGGCTGACCGGCGCCACCCTCGCGATCCGCGCTGCACCGAGCATCGCGGCGAGACCGTATTCCTCGGTCAAGCCCGCCCCGCCGTGGGTCTGGATGGCCTGATCGAGCGCTTTGATACTCGCTTCCGCGGCCGCGTACTTGGCCATGTTGGCGGCCTCGGCAGCACCGAAATCGTCGCCGGAGTCGTAAAGAACGGCCGCTTTCTGCATCATCAGCTTGGCGAGCTCGAGTTCGATCTTGACCTGCGCCAGCGGATGCGAAATCCCCTGGTGCGCCCCGATGGGCGCCTTCCACACTGTGCGCTCGTTGGCGTATTTCACCGCCGCGTCGAGTGCGTACCTACCCATCCCGACGGCCATCGCCGCGCCGAGAATGCGCTCGGGATTCAGACCGGCGAACAGCTGCATCAGCGCGGCGTCGGCCTCACCGACGAGGGCCTCTGCCGGGAGCCGGACGTCGTCGAGGAACAACGTGAACTGATGATCCGGCTCGATGATGTCCATCTCCATCCGAGTCTTCTGGAAGCCCTCGGAGTCGGTGGGAACGATGAACAGCGCCGGCTTCAGCTTGCCGGTCTTGGAATCTTCGGTGCGAGCGACGATCAACACCGCGTCGGCCTGGTCGACGCCGGAGATGTAGATCTTGCTGCCCTTGAGGATCCAGTCTGCGTCATTCCCCGTCGCTTCGCTCGCCCCGGACCGGTCTCGCCTGGCGGTCGTGGTGATCTGGTGCGAGTTGGATCCGGCGTCGGGTTCGGTGATGCCGAAGGCCATGATCTTCGAACCGTCGGCGAGAGCGGTGAGCCACGTCTGCTTCTGATCCGCCGTGCCGTACTTCCCGATGATGGTGCCGCAGATCGCCGGGCTGACGACGACCAGCAGCAACCCCGCCCCGTGTGCCGCGAGTTCCTCCTGCACGAGGGCGAGTTCGTAGATTCCTGCGCCTCCGCCGCCGTACTCCTCGGGCAGGTTCACGCCGAGGAATCCGAGTTTGCCTGCCTCGTTCCACAATTCGCTGAGGGGTTCACCCTTGCGAGCCTTCGGCAGCACGTAGTCGATGTAGTTGTAGCGCTTGCCGAGCGAGGAGACCGAGGTCCGCAGTCCCTTCTGCTCTTCGGTTTCGATGAAACTCATGATTCTCCTTTTGAAATGGTCATTCCGCGGGCTCCACTCCTGTTGAAATGGTCATTCCGCGGGCTCCACTCCTGTCGAAAATGGTCATTCCGCGGGCTCCACTCCTGCTGTTAAGACTGCTAGGACGGCGCCGACCTCGACTTGCTGGCCTTCGGAAACGTTCAGTTCGGTAAGCACGCCGTCGGCCGGCGCAGTGACGGTGTGTTCCATTTTCATTGCTTCGAGCCACAGGATCGGTTGCCCGGCCGTGACGGTGTCACCCTGCGCTGCAGCCACTCTGACGACGCTGCCCGGCATCGGAGCGAGCAACGATCCGGCTGCGACCTCCTCGGTGGGATCGACGAATCGCGGCGCCTTGGCCAGCCGCACCGGACCGAGCGAGGAGTCGATGAAGACATCCGGCCCATACCGCGCGACGTGGAACGTTCGACGAAGCTTGTTGTCGTCCAGCACCACTCGATTCGGAGTGTTCTCGATCAGCGCGACGCCGTCGAGATCGGTCTTCAGGCCGTAGCGCCCGAGGGTGTATTCGACAATCTCATCCCCGTACTGCTTTCGCTGCGGTTGCGACGGGAGGTTGCGCCAGCCGCTGGGGAGCCCCTTGTTCACGCGAGCCGAGGCCCGGTTGTGGGCGGCGTCGGCCAGTGCGGCTGCCAGTGCCGACAGCCGCACTGCACGTCCCTGAGCGATCGGCTGCGCCAGGATGTCCAGACCGTGGGTGTCGAAGAACGCCGTATCGGTGTCACCGGCGAGGAATGCCGGGTGCTGCAGGACGTTGACGAGCAGATCTCGGTTGGTGACAAGCCCGTGAATCGTGGCTTTCTGCAGCGACTTCGCCAGCAGATTCGCGGCCTGCTCTCGGGTGGGCGCGAACGAGATCACCTTCGCGAGCATGGGGTCGTAGAAGGTGCCCACGTGTGACCCTGTTTCGACGCCGGAATCCACACGAATTCCGGATTTGTTCAGCACGGAGAACCGCTCGCCGGGGATGTCGAACGTGTGCACCGGCCCGCTCTGGGGCTGCCAGTCCTGACTGGGATCCTCGGCGTACAGCCGAACTTCGATGGAGTGCCCCCGCGTCGCCGGCTGATGGGCCGGGAGAGGTTCGCCCGACGCCACGCTGATCTGCAACGCAACCAGGTCGAGGCCCGTCGTACATTCGGTGACGGGATGCTCCACCTGCAAACGGGTGTTCATCTCGAGGAAGAAGAAGTTGCCCTTCTCGTCGGCGAGGAACTCGACGGTACCTGCGCCCTCGTACCCGATGGCCTCGGTGGCGAGTCTGGCGGCGTCGAACAACCTCTCGCGCATCCCGTCGATACGTTCGACGAGCGGTGAGGGCGCCTCCTCGACCACCTTCTGGTGCCGACGCTGGATGGAGCACTCGCGTTCTCCGACCGTCCACACGGTGCCGTGGCGGTCGGCCATGACCTGAACTTCGATGTGTCGGCCGGTTTCGATGTACCGCTCGACGAACACCGTTCCGTCGCCGAAGGCCGAAAGAGCTTCTCGCCCTGCCGTCTCGATTTCCCGCTGCAGGTCCTTCAGATCGCGGACGATACGCATGCCGCGTCCACCACCGCCCGCCGACGCCTTGACGAGCACCGGCAGTTCGTCCTCGGTGATCTGCGACGGATCGAGTCGGGTCAGGACCGGCACCCCGGCGTCGGCCATCATCGCTTTGGACTCCACCTTCGAGCCCATGAGTTCGATGGCTTTGACGGGTGGTCCGATCCACGTCAGTCCGGCGTTCTGGACCTGCTGGGCGAATTCGGCGTTCTCGGAGAGAAATCCGTAGCCGGGGTGGACTGCGTCGGCGCCTGCTTGTACGGCTGCTGCGATGACGAGTTCACCGCGCAGGTACGTCTCGCCGGGCGAGTTCCCCGGCAGGTTGACCGCGACGTCGGCTTCCCGGACGTGCGGGGAGTTCGCGTCGGCGTCGGAGAAGACTGCGACGGTGTCGATGCCTTCGGCGCGGCAGGTAGCGAAGACACGGCGGGCGATTTCACCGCGGTTGGCGACGAGTACCGAAGTGGCAGGAGCGGAGCCTGCGGAGTGACCAGATTGGTTTGTCATCTGCGCTTCACATCCGGAAGACGCCGAAGTTCTCGGTGCCTTCGATCGGGGCGGTGGCAATAGCCGACAGGCACATTCCCACCACCGTTCGGGTGTCACGGGGGTCGATGACGCCGTCGTCGTAGAGGCGTCCGGAGAGAAACATCGGCAGCGACTCGGCTTCGATCTGGTTCTCGATCATCGCGCGCAGGCCTGCGTCGGCTTCCTCGTCGAATGCTTGGCCGCGGGCTTCCGCTGCTGCCCGTCCGACGATGGAAATGACGCCCGCAAGTTGGGCTCCGCCCATGACAGCGGATTTGCTGCTGGGCCACGCGAAGAGGAACCGGGGATCGAAGGCGCGGCCGCACATGCCGTAGTGGCCGGCGCCGTACGACGCTCCGAGCAGAATCGAGATGTGTGGGACCTTGGAGTTCGAGACGGCGTTGATCATCATCGAGCCGTGTTTGATCATGCCGCCTTCCTCGTACTCCTTTCCGACCATGTAGCCGGTGGTGTTGTGCAGGAACAACAACGGCGTGTTCGATCGATTGGCAAGTTGAATGAACTGGGTTGCCTTCTGCGATTCCTCGCTGAACAGGACGCCACGTGCGTTGGCGAGGATGCCGATGGGGTAGCCGTGCAGTTCGGCCCAGCCGGTCACCAGCGACCCGCCGTACATCGGCTTGAACTCGTCGAAATCGCTGCCGTCGACGATGCGTGCGATGACCTCACGGGGATCGAACGGAATCTTCAGGTCGGTGGGCACGATGCCGAGCAGGTCCTCGGGATCGGCGAGCGGTTCGATGACCTCTGCTCGCGGCTCCGGGCCCCTCTTCTTCCAGTTGAGTCTCTTGACGATGCTGCGACCGATGCGGATGGCGTCCTGCTCGTCGACCGCGAAGTAGTCGGCGAGACCGGACTTGCGGGCATGCATCTCGGCGCCGCCGAGGGATTCGTCGTCGGAGTCCTCACCGGTCGCCATCTTGACCAGTGGCGGTCCGGCCAGGAACACCTTGGAGCGTTCCTTGATCATGACGACGTGATCCGACATGCCGGGAATGTAGGCGCCGCCGGCCGTGGAGTTGCCGAAGACCAAGGCAATCGTCGGAATGCCTTTGGCGGACAACTGCGTCAGGTCACGGAACATGCGTCCGCCTGGAATGAACACCTCCTTCTGAGTCGGCAGGTCGGCACCACCGGACTCGACGAGGGAGATGACCGGCAACCGGTTCTGCGTCGCGATGTCGTTGGCCCGGAAACCCTTCTTGAGGGTCCACGGGTTGCTGGCACCGCCGCGCACCGTCGGATCGTTGGCGACGATGAGGCATTCGACACCGCTGACGACGCCGATGCCCATAACCGTGCTCGCACCGACAGGAAAGTCGCTGCCCCACGCGGCAAGTGGGCACAGCTCGAGGAACGCCGAGTCCTCGTCGATCAGTAGTTCTATTCGTTCACGCGCCAGGAGTTTGCCGCGCTTGCGGTGCCGCTCGACGTATTTCTCACCGCCACCGAGAAGCGCTTTACCGTGCTCGACGTCGATCTCCGCAAGCTTGGTGTTCATCGCCTCGGCGGCGCCGGTGAATTGTTCCGACGCGGTGTCGAGGGTGGACTTCAGCACGCTCATGCCTGGTACCCCAATCGTTTTGCAGCCAGTCCGGTGAGAATTTCGGTGGTGCCTCCGCCGATACCGAGGATGCGCATGTCGCGGTATTGACGTTCGACTTCGCTCTCCCGCATGTAGCCGAGACCGCCGAACAACTGGACGGCCTGGTTCGCGACCCATTCGCCGGATTCGACGGCAGTGTTCTTGGCGAAGCACACTTCGGCGATGAAGTCGTTGTTCTCGGTCATGGACCGTTCGACGATGCTGCGGGTGTAGACCCGCGCGATGTCGATCTTGCGGGCCATTTCGGTCACGGTGTTCTGTACGGATTGCCGCTTGATGAGCGGCTTTCCGAACGTCTCGCGGTCACGGACCCACTGCAGCGTCAAGTCGAGGCACCGCTGAGCGCTCGAATAGGCCTGCGCGGCGAGCGCGATGCGTTCGGTCAGGAACGCCTGCGCGATCTGCGCGAAGCCCGTGTTCTCCGCGCCCACCAGATTGCTCACGGGCACCCGGGCGTCGACGAAGGAGAGCTCTGCCGTGTCCGACGCCCGCCAGCCCATCTTGTCCAGCTTGCTCGTCACCTCGAATCCAGGCGTGCCCTTCTCCACGACCAGAAGCGAGACCCCTCCGGCGCCGTCACCGCCGGTGCGGACCGCCGTCACCACGAAATCTGCGCGGCACCCCGACGTGATGTACGTCTTCGCACCGTTGATGACGTAATGATCGCCGTCCTTGACGGCCCTCGTCCGCAGATGTCCGACGTCGGATCCGCCGCCCGGTTCGGTGATCGCGAGCGATCCGATCTTCTCGCCTGCGAGGGTAGGGCGTACCCACTTCTCGATCTGGTCCGGATCACCCGCGGCCACCAAGTGCGGCAACGCAATTCCGCTGGTGAACAGCGAAGCGAAGAGTCCTCCCGACGCGCCTGCCTGGTGCATTTCCTCGCAGATGACCACAGCGTCGGCGAGGTCTCCCCCGTCGCCGCCGACCTCCTCGGGAAAGCCCGCTCCGATGAGACCGAGAGCCGCAGCTTTACGGTGGAGATCGCGTGGGAGTTCACCGTCCGACTCCCACTGGTTCAAGTGCGGCAGGATGTCCTGTTCGACGAAACTGCGCACGGTCTTGCGGAGCTGTTCACGCTCCGGCGTGGTCCACACGGTCATATCTGTCCTTGGAATACGAGAGTTTCGGGAATGGCGATGTGCCGGGACCTGAGCCATTCGCCCAACCCCTTGGCCTGTGGATCGAATCGTGCCTGCGATGCGACGCCTTGGCCGAGGATGCCTTCGATGACGAAGTTGAGGGCCTTGAGGTGCGGCAGCACATGCCGGGTGACGGTGAGGTCTGCGGCTTCGGGGAGCAGCGACTTCAGTTCTTCGACGGTGAGAGCGTGGGCCAGCCAGGCGAATTCGTCGTCGCTGCGCACCCACACTCCGACGTTCGCGTTGCCGCCTTTGTCGCCGCTTCGTGCGGCGGCGACGGTACCGAGTGGCACTGTGATCGTCGACTCGCCAGGTCGTTTCGGTGGAAGTTCGGGCTCCGGGAGCGGTTCGAGTACTTCAGTGTCGGTGGCCGGTGGAATGTCGACCCGGGTGCCGTCGGCGAGGGTGACCGTGTGCGGTACCTCGCCTGCATCGACGTATCCGGCGGTGAAGACACCGAACGGCGCACCGTGTCCGGGCGGCGCGGTCAACGAGAAGCCGGGATAGCTGGCGAGAGCGAGCTCCACTGCTACCGATGAGAACTGGCGGCCGACGATGTTCGGATCACTGTCGCGGGCCACGCACCTCAGGAGCGCGCTTGCGGTTTCCTCGGTGGGCGCGTCGGGCTTGTCGGTCCGCACCAGCGTCCATTCGAGTTCCTTGGGTCTGGTCGGCAGCCAGGATTCGAATTGCTTCTGCGCGAGTTCGGCTTTCGCGTCGATGTCGAGACCGGTCAGAACGAGGGTGAACTCGTTGCGGAATCCGCCGAGCGAGTTGAGCGAGACCTTCAGCGTGGGCGGCGGGGCCTCGCCCTTCACCTGGGAGATCCTGACGCGGTCGCTGGACTCTTGAGTCAGTACAGCGGTGTCGATACGAGCTGTGACGTCGGGGTTCGCGTATCGCCCGCCGGTGATTTCGTAGAGCAACTGCGCGGTGACGGTTCCGACGCTGACTGCGCCGCCGGTGCCGTCGTGCTTGGTGATGACCGACGATCCGTCGGCATGGATCTCGGCGATCGGGAACCCGGGACGTCCCATGTCGGCGATCTCGGTGAAGAACGAGTAGTTGCCACCGGTCGCCTGGGTGCCGCACTCGATGACGTGACCGGCCACCACGGCACCGGCCAGAGCGTCGTAGTCGGTTCTGTTCCAACCGAAGTGGTACGCCGCGGGGCCGACGATGACCGAGGCGTCGGTGACGCGGCCGGTGACGACGACGTCGGCGCCGGACTTCAGCGCTTCGACGATTCCCCACGCGCCGAGGTACGCGTTGGCGGTGAGAGGGCTACCCAGGCCGAGCTCGTCCGCGCGGGACAGGAGATCGTCGCCGTCGACGTACGCGATCTTCGCACCGGAGTCGAGCTGGGTCAGCGCGTCGGCGAGGCCTTTCGGGTTGAGTCCGCCGGCGTTCGCGACGATCTTCACGCCCCTGTCGAGAGCGAGACCGAGGCAGTCCTCTGCCTGGCGGAGAAAGGTTTTGGCGTATCCGCGGGATGCGTCCTTCATGCGATCGCGGCCGAGGATGAGCATCGTGAGTTCGGCGAGGTAGTCGCCGGTGAGGTAGTCGAGTTCACCACCTTCGAGCATCTCCCGCATCGCGGAGAGTCGGTCACCGTAGAAACCGGAACAGTTGCCGATTCTGACGTGGGGGGTACTCATTTCTGGGATCGTCCTGGTCCTGGAGGGCCTGCGAAGGCTTGGGCGATGGTGAGCCAGTGCTGGGCGTCGGCGCCCTCGGCGTGGACGTCGAGGTCGTCGCGATGGGCGCGCTGAGTGACGAGCAGGCAGAAGTCCGCCGCCGAGCCGGTGACGCGCTGAGACGCGTCACCGGGGCCCCAGGTCCAGAGCTCACCCAAGGGGGAGGTCAGCTCGACCCGGAACGGCTCGGTCGGCGGGGTCTGTTGGTTGACGGCGTACGCGAAGTCGCGGGTTCTGACTCCGATGTGCGCGACGCCTCTGATGCGCTCGGTGGGCTCGCGGCGGACGCCGAGTGCGTCGGCGACGTCCTGTCCGTGTGCCCACGTCTCCATCAGTCGTGCCGTCGCCATCGAGGCCGCGCTCATCGGCGGTCCGAACCACGGAATCTTCACTCCGGCGGGCACCGTCGCGAGGGCATCCGTCATTGCGTGACGACGTGAGCGCCAGGTTTCGAGCAGGTCGGGCCGCCGCGCTTCCTCCTCGGCCGCGACGTCGACGAAACCGGTCGGATCGGACCATGCCTGCTTCAGAACGATGTCGAACTCGGCTTTGGCGCGATCGTCTCCTGCGGCACCCGACGTCGTGCGCTCGGCGACATTGTCCGTCCAGGACAGATGACCTATCTGATGGGCGACGGTCCAGCCCTCGGCGGGCGTGAGCGTCGACCATTGTTGGTCGGTCAGGTCGCTGACCAGGGCGTCGAGGTCGTCACCCTCGGCGCGGAGGTCATCGATGATCGAGTCGAGGTCGGCCATGGGAACAGCTTCACACCACACCGCGTAAAAAGCAAGCATGCCTGCTTGTTAATTTACGTGTTGTTCAGACAACGTCGGTACGGTCTCCGATCGTGAAGACCGCCGGACTTGCCGCAGCCCTACTTGCCACTGGACTACTCGCCGGATGTTCGACGCCGGGAGCGAGCGACGCCGAGCCCCGTCAGCTACGCGTCGCGACGTTCAATGCAAGCCTCAACCGACCCGCCGAGGGACAACTGGCCACCGAACTGCACGGCGAGAACGCGCAGGCCCGAGCCGTCGCCGACGTGATCGACCACAATTCGCCGGATGTTCTGTTGATCAACGAATTCGACTATTCGCCCGAGGCACTGGATCTGTTTCGTGAGAACTACCTGGGTGGCGCGTACCCCTACTCCTTCACGGCACCCGTGAACACCGGCGTCGACTCCGGACTCGACCTCGATTCCGACGGTGCTACCGGAGGACCGGACGACGCATTCGGTTTCGGGCAGTTTCCCGGCCAGTACGGCATGGTCGTGCTGTCGAAGTTCCCGATCGACACCTCCGGCGTCCGGACATTCCAGAACTTCCTGTGGAAGGACATGCCGGATTCGCTTCTGCCTCGCGACTACTACGGCGCGAACTCGGACGCACTGCGCTTGTCGAGCAAGTCTCACTGGGACGTGCCCGTCGACATCGACGGCAAGACCGTGCACATTCTGGCGTCGCACCCGACTCCCCCGTCGTTCGACGGACCGGAGGACCGCAACGGAAAACGCAATCACGACGAGATCCGCCTCACCGCCGACTACATCGACGGCGCTGGATACCTGTACGACGACAACGGCGTTCGCGGAGGCTTGACGCAGAACGCATCGTTCGTCGTTCTGGGCGACCAGAACAGCGATCCGGTCGACGGCGACTCGGTAGCAGGGTCGATTCAGCAATTGCTCGACAACCCCCGCATCCAGGATCCGGCGCCGACGTCGGGAGCCGACGGCAACACCGATACCGCCGACTTTTCCGACCCGACTCCCGGCGACCTACGCGTCGACTACGCATTGCCGTCGGCTGACCTGACCGTCACGGGCTCGGAGGTCTTCTGGCCGACCGATGCCTCGCACCCCTCGGATCACCGAATGGTGTGGGTGGATCTGAAGCTCTGACTCAGGATGCGTCTCCGCGGTCGTTGAGCGATCGGATCATTCCGCCGAGGAGCCGGAACGCCGTCTCGCGTTCGTCGCCGGACATACCGGCCAGCATCCGGTCCTCCACGGACCTGACCGCGGCAGTCGCCTTCTCGAGCTCCCGCCGGCCGTGTTCGGTGAGCCGGGCCGGAAGGGCCTTTCCGACGGGAGCTTCCGTCGGCCTGACGACGACCCCGTCCCGTTCGAGAGCCTGCAACAGCACGTTCATCGATTGCCTGGTGACGAAGGCGCCGCGGGCGAGTTCGGAGTTGGACAGGCCCGGCCGCTGAGCGAGCAGTTCGAGGCACGAGTAGTGCGTCACGCTCATCCCGAGCGGCCGAAGGACTTCCTCCATCGCGGCCCGCAGGACACTGGACGCTTCCTTCAGCAGGTACCCCAACGAGGTGTTCAGGTCGATCCCTCGGTCGGCTTGACCCATGTCAGCATTCTGACATAGATTCGTTCGTGTCAGATAACTGACACACGTCGAAGGAGTTTCCATGGCAGTCACCGGTCCCGATTTCATCTCCCTCCAAGTACGCGACCTCGCCGCATCGCAGGCGTTCTACGAGAAGTACCTCGGCCTCGTGCGTTCGCCCGCCGGCCCACCCCACGCCGTGGTCTTCGAGACCACTCCCATCGCTTTCGCTCTGCGGGAGATCGTCGCCGGAACCGATCTCGCCTCCGCGGACCGGCCGGGCATCGGCGCCGCAATCTGGCTGCACGCCAACGACGTTCAATCCATCCACGACACCCTCGTAGCGGACCAGGAGCGGAGTGCGCAGAGCGACCCCGACAGCAACACTCAGGTCATCGTGTCGGAACCCATCGACGGCCCCTTCGGCCGCACCTTCACCTTCGCCGACCCCGACGGCTACCACATCACCCTCCACGATCGCGCCTGACGGTTCGGCCAGGGCTCTCGTCGGTACCATCGATGCCCATGGGGGTCTACGACGCGTATGTCTTCGACATTCAGGGCACACTGTTCGACTTCTTCGGGCCGGTAGCCGACGCCTTGTCCGAATGGGTGGACGACGAAGTCGTCGGCGATGCAGTGCGAGCCTGGCGTCAGGACTATTTCGAGCGAACGTCCACCCTGACGCAGTCGGCCGAGCATTGGCAGCCGGTGCAGAACGTCTACCGAGACGGCCTGGATTCGGTCGCGAAAAAACTCGGGCTACAGATCCCTTCTCCTGCCCGGACGGCGTTGGCCGATACATGGAAGAACCTGCGGCCGTGGCCCGATTCAGTGGACGGCCTGCGAGATCTACGACAGATCTCGGTCGTCGCGAGCTTGTCCAACACCGACATGGCGACCATGGTGCATCTGTTCAAGCGAGCCGGGATGGACTGGGACGCAGTGCTGACCGCCGAAGTGTTCGGCGCTTTCAAGCCGGCTTCTTTCCTGTACGAGCGAACGTGTCGTTACCTCGGGGTCGAACCCGACCGTGCAGCGATGGTCGCATCACACCCGTACGACCTCCGGGCTGCCAGGGCCGTCGGCATGAAGACCGTGTTCGTTCATCGCCCGTTGGAATTCGGCCGAATCGATCATTCGGTGGACGATGCGAGGGGCGAGTTCGACCACAGAATCGACAGCATTGCGGACATGCCCTGACGCAGGATGCCGTCGCACAGTCACTTCGAGATTCGCGCCATTGCTGATTCGGTTCGTTTTCCGACGACGACGGAAGTTCCCGCGGCAGCCAAACCCATGATGGGCATGTTCGAGTAGATCGACTCGTGACTGCCGGGGCCCACCCGATAGGTCTCGTGATAAACGCCGACGTCACCGCTACTGCCGACTCTGGTGTTGAACGCCCTCCACGACGGCAAGTGTGGATCACTCGGGTTCCGGGCGAACGCCTCGAGCCGATCGAAGCTCCGCCAGTACTGGACCACCGTTACCGTACGTCCGCCGAAGGACAGGCGAGCGCCCAAGAGCCCCTTCTCCGGATGCTTCCTCAACTCGCGCAACATTTTCGGCATGGCGACGAACGGCGGAAACCACTTGTGCACCTTCCACAGCTTGTTTATCCGCATGCCGATGAGAAAGACGACGAAATCGCCGTCCATCGAGGCCGTGTAGCGGCCGGGTTGCACTCCGTTGCGGTTCACGATGTCGAACCTCCAGACTATGGATAGAGGAACTATCTGTAATAGATAGTGATACTCTCCGTTCGTGAAGTCAAGGGTGCTCGGATGAGGATCTCCGAGCTGAGCAAGCACTCCGGCGTGTCGACAGCCTCCATCAAGTTCTACCTGCGCGAGGGCCTCCTCCCCGCAGGCAAGCAGACCGCACCCAATCAGGCCGACTACAACGACCAGCACGTACGACGGTTGCGCCTCATCCGCGCCTTGATCGACGTCGGCGGACTCTCCATTTCCGTCGCCCGCGCCACTTTGGCAACGATCGATCACGAATCAGCCTCCGCTCACGACACGTTCGGAGCCGTGATGCACGGGCTGGACGACATCGACCCCGACGACGCGGCACCGGACGTCGCCCGAACCTACGACGAAGTGCGAGAATGGATTTCCACGCGTGATTGGCACGTGGATCCTGCGGCTCCCGCTCCCTTCAGGCTGGCAGAACTCGTGGCGACGTTGAGACGCTTCGACTTCCCGATCGACTTGAACTACTTCGACGACGTGGCCGACGCTGCCGAGGCAACTGCCTGGGGTGAGGTGAACTACGCCCGTACGCGACCGGACCGCGCCTCCGCCGTGGAGGCCATGGCCATAGGAACCGTCGTGATCGGACAGGCCGTGAACGAGATACGCCGAATTGCACTCGAAGCCATCAGCTTTCGTATTCAGAACACCGGCGATGACTCTCCGTCCGTTACGCCATGACCCAGCCACCCGCAGTAGAGTTCGCCTTCCCCGGTCCGCTGCGCGACTCCCTCGTGGAGACTGTCCTCGACGGCCAGAAGACATCGACGATGACACGAAAGTAGTTCTGGAATCCTTTCGACTGATCCAGCCCCGCTAGTCGAACGGCGCCTTGTACGCATTTTGTCGGTGTCGTGTGCTAGTAGATCGAACTTCGAAAACGGTTGCCCCACAAACCGAAAGGCCTTGCAGCCGAAAAGAACGGGCGGTATATTCGAACATACGTTCCCATGAACCGGGGGGGTTCACCACATGCCACACACCACCACGCCCAGCAGATACGCCCGCTACCTGGGCCCGCACACACCACCCACCATCGACCCAACACTCCTGACCGAACTCGCCGACGCAGCCAGAGAAGAAAACAAAGCTTGCGCACGCAAAGTCGCCCACGCCGCACGCATCTGGGAAACCTGCATCGAACAGACCGTCCACATCGGCGAACGCATCACCGACGCCGGCAACTACGCATCCTCCGAAACCGCAGCCGCACTCGGCTGCTCGAAAACAGTCGCAGACACCTACTCCGACATCGGAATGGACCTGCGCCTACGCCTCCCACACATCAAAGCAGCCTTCGACGCCGGAGACCTCGATCTACCCCGAGTACGCGCCATCCACCGCGTCACCGGCCCCTACAGCACCCCCGCCGTCGAACACGCACAAACCGACATCCTCACCGCCGCACTACACCTGTCCCCCGGACCACTCGCCACCGAAATCAACGCCATCATGCACCGCTGCGCACCCGACGAAGCCGCACAACTACGCGCGGACCTCACCCGCCTGACCACAGTGAAATACCGCGACAAAGACATGATCGCCACCATCGAAGCCGACCTCGAAGCCGCAGACGCCGCCGCCGGCTGGCAACGCATCAACGAAGTAGCCGACACCCTCTGCCCCCGCGACCCCCGTACCCGAGGACAACGCCGCGCCGCCGCGTACACCGCCCTCATGCGCAGCGAAACCCACATCGCCTGCACCTGCGAACCCGACGACGACCACCCCTGCACCGCCACCCCCGAACCCCCCGACCGCCGCCGACCCCTCACCACCGTCACCATCGACATCGACACCCTCCTGCGCCTCGCCGACCTCCCCGCCTACCTCGCCGACCACGGCACCATCGACGCCGACTACGCCCGACAACTAGCCCACAACAGCGACCTGCAGATCCTCATCACCGAAGCCCTCGACCTCGCCCACGAACTAGGCCACATCACCAACCCCAACCCCGACAACAACGCCGACGCCGCACGAGACACAGATCCCGAGCCCACACGCACACCACGCCCCACCGCACACCCGACGTTCCATCCACTCGGACGCGGCCGACGACGCCGAGGACTCGACCTCCCCACACCGCCGGCCCCACACCCCTCCCGCACACCCACCGACACCGACACCGACACCCCGGCCGGACAGTACGAAGGCCGATACACACTCATCGCCGCACTCGAATCCGCCATCGAAATAAACCCCGCATTGGCAGTCCCGCTCTACCCCGACGGCCACGGCGGACTCACCACCCCACCACCCGGCGCACTGACCTACCGACCCGGCGCCTCGCTCGCAGACCTCGTCCGACACCGCGACCGCACCTGCCGCCACCCCGGATGCGACGTCCCCGCAGCCGGCTGCGAGATCGACCACGTCATTGCCTTCGACCACCGCGACCCCACCCGCGGCGGCTGGACCATCCTCACCAACCTCCACTGCCTCTGCAGGTACCACCACTCCCTCAAGACCATGGGCGCCTGGACACCCACCATGCTCGCCGGAGCCGCCGAACACTGGCAATCGAACTCCGGTACCACCGCAGTCACCCTCCCCGGAAACACCTACGGAACAACCGACCTCGCCGCACAATCACTCATCCCCCACATACCCCGCAAACGCAGACCAACCACCACCAACAAGGCCCACACCACCACGCACCCAACCCACACTCGACCGACAAATGACACCGACGACCCTGCACCGTTCTGAACGGTGCAGGGGCTCGGATGAATCGGCGTCCATGGACCGTCGGTCAGCCTGTGTATCCGCTCATGTCGTACACGGTGACGCCATCGACGGTAGTGGCGGTGAAGTTCGCTGCGACCCACTCCGCGATGTCGGACGATGTGGACTGCGAGTCACCACCACCGGGCATGCCGCCGCCCATTCCGCCGCCTCGGCCACCGGAAATGTAGTACTTGACTTCGTGATTCGAGACGTAGGAGATGAACTGATCGAGAGTCGGCGCGGGATCACTGCTCCACCCTCCGATAGCGATGACCGCTGTGTCCGTAGCCAACTCGTAGGTCGCGGCTGTCTGCGATCCGTTCACCGCAGCGGACCACTTGGTGTCGGCCGACTCGAGCAGAGCGTTCACCTGATCACTGGAAGCGGAACCTCCACCCATACCGGGGCCACCAGCCATGACACCTGCTTCGTCTCCGGCCACCGGACTGTCCGGGACTTGGCCGGCAGCACCGGGCATACCACCCTCTGGGATCCCACCCGAGGGAACCGCGCCGTCAGACATACCGCCACCCGGCATACCTCCACCCGGGGTACCGCCGCCCATGCCGGAGTCCGAGACGGCACCGACGGGACCCGCGGTGGGGATCGATCCGCTGTGGACGGTGGACGAGGTGGCGATGGCATACGACGCACCGCCGCCGAGACCTGCGATCGAGCCGACGAGGGCAGCGATGACGGCGAGTACACGGAACCGACCCGCACCGAGGATCGCGACAGCAGCGACGACGGTTCCGAGCAACAGGCTCCACTTCAGAGCGGGCAGCCAGTCAGCGTTGCGGTGCAACAGAACCCAGGCCCATCCGCCTGCCGCGAGCATCATCGACGCCAGACCGAGCCGCGCCCACACGGATTCGCGTGCGATCCACAACGCATAGCCGCCTGTCCCGACCATGCCTGCGACAGCCGGCGCGAGGGCCACCGTGTAGTACGGGTGGATGGTTCCGGACATGTAACTGAAGATCGAACCCGTCACCAGGAACCAACCACCCCACAGAACGAGCGAAGCGCGCAGCAGATCGGTGCGCGGTGCGCGTCCCCGAGCAATGAGCCCGAACACCAGTGCCACCAACGCGGCGGGGATCAGCCACGAGATCTGGATGCCCATCTCACTACCGAACAGCCGGTCCAGTCCCGTGCTGCCGCCGAAACTGGAACCCGCGGCCCCTCCCATTCCACCGCCGCCCATTCCGCCACCGGCATTGCCGTCGGATCCGAAGATGCGGCCGAGTCCGTTGTAGCCGAGCACCAGATCCATGACGGTGTTGTCCGTCGAACCTCCGATGTACGGGCGCGCATCGGCGGGCCAGAGCGCAACGGTCAGAACCCACCACCCGGCGCCGGCGA
This sequence comes from Rhodococcus sp. 14-2470-1a, assembly GCF_002259425.1. NCBI lineage: Bacteria > Bacillati > Actinomycetota > Actinomycetes > Mycobacteriales > Nocardiaceae > Rhodococcus > Rhodococcus sp. 14-2470-1a. Next base: position 29,157 of record NZ_NPFZ01000016.1, on the reverse strand, counting down.
CGAGCGCGGCGAACGCACCGAAGAGATGCAGCAACCGAGCACCCAGACGCGCCTGCCCTGCAACCAGGTACGTCAACCCGAAGGCCGGGAGCACCAGCAGACCCTGGAGCATCTTGGTCAGGAACGCGAAACCCAGCGCGACGCCGGCGAACGCGAGCCACATCGCCGCTCGTCGACCGACAGACGTCTGCAGGGCGCGCACGACGAAGTATCCGCCGATCGACATCAGCAACACCAGCAGTGCATCGGGATTGTCGAACTGGAACATCAACGCCGCCGCCGGCGTCGACGCCAAGACCGCACCCGCCAGGAGCCCTGCCGTGGGCGCGGCGACCCGCTTGACTGCGGCGTAGACGACAGCGACCGCACCCACACCCATCAATGCCTGCGGCACCAGAAGGCTGGCGCTGGAGAACCCGAAGATCCGAGCCGACAATCCCATCACCCACAGCGATGCGGGCGGCTTGTCGACGGTGATGAAGTTCTCCGAGTCGAGCGAACCGAAGAACCACGCAGTCCAGTCCTTCGAACCAGCCTGCGCCGCAGCGGCATAGAAGGTGTTGGCATATCCGCTGGCGGTCAGGTTCCACAGGTACAGCACAGCGGTCGCTGTGAGGAGCACGCCCAGCACTACGTGGTGGCGACTCGGCGCATACCTCGCAGCCTTACGATGCCGAGGTTGCGGTTCCGCTGGTGTCGGCGGCAGAAGTGTTGTGGTCACGAAAAGGTCCTCCGTCGGTGGTGTCGTGGACCAGAGTGACCGGGCCGGGTTCGTCCCCGCTGGGAACAACCTCGAGAAATGCTGTGAACGCCCGCAGACAAGGTCGAACGCGTCAGACACCGTCCAGAGGGGTGGTGACCGCGATACGGCGAGCGCCATCGGCGTCGAGCACGATCTGGTAGGCGTTGCGCTCCACGCCGACGGAGTTGCCGTCGGAATCGAGGTTCTCGAGCAGCAGATGTCCCACCCAGATCCCGTTGCCCTCGATGTCGGTCACGATGTCCTTCGCTCGGACGCCCTGGATTCCGCGGGATCGGTAGAACTGCTGCCCCTGGCTGAAGAAGTCACGCGTCTGCTGTGGATCGGTGACGGCGAGGCAGCCACGAGGCGACACCGCGAGAGCTGGATAGTGGTAGATGTCCGCGAGGGCGTCGATGTCGCCCGAGGACAGGTAACCGGTGTAGCGGTCGAAGAAATCCTCTATCGATTCGGTGCTGGTGGAGGTCATGAACGAAGAACCTACGGTTGATTACCGCCACGCCGGTGACGGTAATCGGAAAGAATCTCCGATTGTGCCCCGCGAAACGAGCTCCGACTCACGCGACAACCACCTGACGCTGCGACGCGTGGTGCGTCAGCAACGTCTCATCGAAATCCTCGCCGACTCGCCACTGCCCGTACCGACGGAAGATCTGGCCGAGAAACTACAGGTCAGCGCCAGAACCGTGGAACGCGACCGCCGCCGTCTCGTCGAATCCGGCGTCCCGATCGTGTCGGTACCGGGAACAGGCGGCGGCAGCCGACTTCCCAGCCACGACAAGCCCGCTCCCCTGCATTTGTCGTTCGAGGAGATCGCCGCGTTGATCGCGGCCCTCGCCGCGCTCGGGCCGACGGAAACCGACAGCGCACAGTCCGCGATGACCGCCCTCGTCGCAGCAATCACCCCGTCGCAGCCTCGGGGACTGCGGTGACCGCCCGGCAAGCCCGACGTGTCGCCGTCAAGTACGGGGCATCGCTGATCGCATTGAACATCGCCGCTGCGGTGCAGGTGATCTTCGTCGTGGCGTTGCTCGCGAGATCCGAGACCGCGACGGTCGGCAGCATTCTGACCGACCCCGCATTCAGCGCATTCCGATGGATCGTCCCGCTCGGCATCACGGTCGGAGCCCTCGCAGGCATCGTGCTGATCCTGCCCACCCTGCGGTGGTTCGCACACGAGGACATCCCGACGGTCGAGCAATCGAAACGTGCGACACGGATTCCGCTGCACCACACCGCGTCGCACCTCGCGCTGTGGCTGGCATTCGGGTTCTCCATGGCAGCGTTGACGCACGACGCGGAACACGACGTGACGGTACTCATCGTCATCGGCACCGTGTTCGGTGCGGTCACCACCGCCGGAACCGGATACCTGTTGACCGAAAGGTCACTGCGTCCCGTCACCGTACTGGCGTCGACGGGCACCCCGGCGCGACGTGAACTGAGCGTGCTCGCACGACTGATCCTCACCTGGTTGGTGTGCACGGCAATTCCGGTGGCAGCGATCACGCTGATCGTCATCGTGCACTCGACCGGAAAGCCCGTCGCGATCCCCGCCCCGATCGAACTCCCCATCCTCATCGTCTCCGCAATCGCACTCGGCACCGGGCTCCGCGGAACCATCCTCGTCGCACGATCGGTGTCCGAGCCGGTGCGAGAAGTAAGCCAAGGGATGACGGAGATCGAGAAGGGACGGACCGACGTAGCCGTCCCGGTCTACGACTCCTCGGAGATCGGGAACCTGCAACGCGGGTTCAACAGCATGTCGCGCGGACTCACCGAACGTGAACGACTACGAGACCTCTTCGGCCGACACGTCGGCACCCAGGTCGCCTCGCGAGCACTCGAACAATCCGACTTCCCCCGCGGCGACGTCCAGTACGCCGCTGTCCTGTTCATCGATCTCGTCGGGTCGACGGCCTTCGCCGTCGATCATCCGCCCGAACGCGTCGCCGAAGTACTCAACGAATTCCTCGCCATCGTCGTCGACACCGTCGACGACAACCTCGGCTTCATCAACAAATTCGAAGGCGACGCCGCACTCGCCGTCTTCGGCGCGCCCCAACCCATCGACAACCCGGCTGCCGCCGCCTTGAAAGCTGCCCGACGCCTACGCCTCGCGCTCGGATCCCTCGACACCCGCAACTCCGCCGAAAACCCAGCCGGCTCCGCTCCTGCCACTTCTGGTCACTCCGCCGGCTCCGCTCCCGCCACTTCTGGTCACTCCGCCGGCTCCGCTCCCGCCACCCCTGGTCACTCCGCCGGCTCCGCTCCTGCCACCCCTGGTCACTCCGCCGGCTCCGCTCCCGCCACCCCTGGTCACTCCGCCGGCTCCGCTCCTATGGACTTCGGGATCGGCGTTGCTGCAGGTGATGTGTTCGCCGGGGACATCGGAGCACTGCAGCGGTACGAGTACACCGTCATCGGAGAGCCGGTGAACTGTGCAGCGAGGTTGTCCGATCTCGCCAAACTCGCGCCGGGCAGGGTGCTGGTCAGCAGCCGACTCGTCGACGACGCAGGCGCGGACGAAGCACGTCACTGGCAGTCCACCGGGCCGGTGGAGCTGCGCGGATATCAGACGCCGGTCGAGGTCTCGGCGGTCTCCGACGCTTAACGGTCCCGGCGGCTCCGCGGCTCAGCGGTCCCGGAAGCGTTGGAGGATTTCGCGCATCGTGTGCGGGTAGATACCCTCGTCGGCGAGCTGCCTGCGGGTCTTGCGACGGGTCAGCACGACGCCGGTGATCGCGACGATCCACACCGGGTACTGGACGAGGAACGCGACCCGGAAGCCCTCGAACGTGTAGCCACCGAACGCGTCGAGGATCCATCCGATCGATGCTATGACCAGAAGCGACGCGGTGAATCCGCCGATGTTGACCATGCCCTGCGCGGTGCCGAGGTTGGCGCTCGGATTGAAGGTACGTGCGTAGTCGAATCCGATGACCGAACCGGGTCCGCCGACGGAGATCACGACCACCAGGACGACCAGCAGCCACAGCGGAGCAGGACCGGGAAGTGCCAGCACGACTGCCCACATCGCCGCATTGCTGATCATGATGGCGAGCACCATCCACGACCGTCGCATCGGATACCGCCCGGTGAGGATGCCGAGCCCGACGCCGGAGAACACTGCTGCCACCACCGAGATCGACAGCAGCGCGCCGGCCGTCGACGACGACAACCCCTGCGCCGACGTCAGGTACGGGATACCCCACAACAACGCGAACACGGTGATCGAGAACTGCGTACCGGTGTGGGAGAAGAACCCGAGCCGCGTCCCGGGGCGCTTCCACACCTGCGCGATGGTCGCGAACGTCTCACGCATCGACGTCGCCTTCTCGGTGATCTCGGTGCCGGGAGGTGAATCACGAACCAGGGCGAGCGTCAGGACCAAGGCGACGAGTCCCAGCGACGCAGCGCTGCCGAACGCGACCGTCCACCCCGGACCGTTGAGCAGTACGAGAAACGGCACCGCGGACAGGATCTGTCCCATCTGGCCGAGCAGACCCGTCAGCTGGGACACGATGGGAACCTGCCTCGGCGGGAACCACTGCGGGACCAGACGCAACACCGAGATGAACGTCAGAGCATCCCCGACTCCGACGAACGCACGCGCCGTCACAGCCAGGGGAAGCGAATCGGTGAATGCCAGTACCAGTTGCGCGACGGTCATCAGCAGCGCGCCGAGTGCGATCATCTTCCGAGACCCGACGCGATCCAGCACCACACCAGCGGGTATCTGCATCGCCGCGTAGACGACGACCTGAAGAACGACGAACGACGACAGCAGTGACGGACTGATCACGAACCTGTCGGCGGCGTCGAGCCCTGCGACACCGAAGGCGGTGCGGTGCAGCACGGCGACGATGTATGCGAAGACACCGACACCCCAGACCACCCACACGCTTCTCACTGCCCACATTCTGCCCGGTGCCCTGTGCAAGGATCGAATCCGACAGGACGCGACGAAGACGAAAGTGAGCAAGCCCATGGCCGACCCCATCCTGGTGTTGAACGGACCGAACCTGAACATGCTCGGAACGCGTCAGCCAGAGGTGTACGGCCACGAGACGATTGCCGACGTCGTCGCACTGTGCGAGAAGACCGCCGCCGCGCACGGACGAAACGTCCGAGCCGAGCAGTCCAATCACGAGGGCCACCTGATCGACTGGATCCACGAAGCACGGGGGCGCGTGTCGGGAATCGTCATCAACCCCGGTGGCCTCACCCACACTTCCGTCGCCCTCCGCGACGCTCTGGTGATCCCGGAAGTACCGATCATCGAGGTCCACATCAGCAACGTTCACGCGCGAGAAGAGTTCCGTCACCACTCGTTCGTCTCCCCCATCGCATCCGGGGTCATCGCCGGACTCGGAATTGCGGGCTACGGATTCGCCATCGAACGGCTCGTCTCTCTCACCTAGTCCTCAGGTTCACCTGCATATGCTGGGTCGAGCATTTCGGCTGAACGAGGGATATCGGTGAGCAAAGACAGGGCGAGCAACAACAGCAAGAAGAAGGCACAGGCAGCTGCGGCGGCACTGCAGGGCAAGAAGGACAAACAGCGCCGCACCCTGATCCAGGTCGGCGTCGCCGTCGTTCTCGTGGCGCTGATCGCCGTCATCGGCTTCAACATCGCGTCGAAGGATTCCGACGACACCACCGCAACCCCGGCTGCCACGCCGTCGGTCGTCACCGAGGACGGTGCGATCCGCATCGGTGACCCGAATGCCTCCGTCGTCGTCACCGCCGTCGAGGATTTCCAGTGTCCAGCCTGCAAGCAGTTCGAGGCGATCTCCGGCGACACCCTCTCCGAGCTCGTGGCCGACAACACCATTGCCGTCGACTACAAGCCGATCGCAATCCTGGACCGAATGTCGTCGACGAACTACTCGACGCGCGCAGCCAATGCGGGCATGTGCGTCGCGCAGGCCGACATCTCCAAGTGGCCTGCATGGCACAAGGCCATGTTCGAGCAGCAGCCCGCCGAGGGCGGCGCAGGCCTCAGCGACGACGACCTGAACGGAATCGCCCGGACACTTCAGGTCGACGTCGGCAGCTGCATCACCGACGGCACCTACACCGATTACGTCGCCAGCCAGACGCAGAACGTCATCGACTCCGGCGTCACCGGAACCCCGACCGTCTCGGTCAACGGCACCGTCGTCGACGTCCCGACGCCGGACAACCTGCGGGCCGCGATCACCGCGGCACAGTAGAGCAGTGCCCACCAGCAAGGTCACCGCCTGGGTCCTCACGGTCGGCGGCGTACTCGGACTCCTCGCGGCACTGACCCTGACGATCGAACGATTCAAACTGCTCGAGGATTCGTCCTACGTGCCGTCGTGCAGCTTGAATCCGGTGTTGTCGTGCGGTTCGGTGATGACCACCGATCAGGCCGCACTGTTCGGGTTTCCCAATCCCATCATCGGGATCGTCGCCTTCACGGTGGTACTCGTCACCGGAATCCTGACCCTCGCGAAGGTCGCACTACCGCACTGGTACTGGCTCGGACTGTCGCTGGGCACCCTGCTCGGCGAGGTGTTCATCCACTGGTTGATCGACCAGAGCCTCTACGAGATCGGCGCACTGTGCCCCTACTGCATGGTCGTCTGGGCAGTCACGATGCCGATATTCGTCGTCACGCTGTCCCAACTCGTCGACCGCGAGCGCGCAGGCACCGTCCCGAGGCTGCTGCTCGAATGGCGTTGGACGATCCTCGCGCTCTGGTATGCCGTGGTGATCGCCCTCGTCGGCATCAGGTTCTCGGACTACTGGTCGACGCTCGTCTAAAGGGCCGCGACGGCGTCGATCTCGATCAGCAACTCCGGCATCGCAAGCCGAACGATTTCGACGACGGTCTGAGCGGGCCTGGTCTCGGGAAACAACTCACCGAGAACCGCGGTGTAGGTGTCGAGGTGTGCCATGTCGACGAAGTACACGGTCAGCTTGACCACGTTCTCCAAGGCTCCACCGGCTGCATCGACGATCAGGCGAATGTTCTCGAACGCCAGACGAATCTGCGCCTCGACATCCCCTATTCCCGCGAACTGACCGTCCGCCGTGATCGCCGTCTGGCCCGACAGATACAGCGTCGTCGACGCGTTCTCCACCGCAACACACTGAGACAACAACTGAGCGCCGGGATCCCACACGCTCACGGGTGACACCACTCGCTTGTCCATTCGTTTCTCCTCTCGTCCGCACCGCCAACCTACGCACCGCCAACCTACGCACCGATGCCGCAATGGAAGATGCGACGCGTAGGTTGCGTCCGCGCATTCCGAACCACGGAGCGCCGTCGCAGGGCATGATGATGTGAGCCACCTCACGCGGGGATGAGTGGGCATGGAAGCATTTTGGGGAGAGACGCACAGCACCAGGAGTTGTTACATGGCAGGCGATCCGATCGCAGTCATCGTGGCCGTCATCGTGTCCGCAGCAGGGGCGGCAGCAGGGACCGACCTTCCCCCACCGATCCAGGACGGAGCTGCGGGCGTCGCCGAATCCGCGGAGAACGCCGCACCCGGTCTGCAACAGCAACTCGACGACCTTCTCGGGGCCCTTCCCGACGATCAGCGCGACGACGCCTCCGCCATGCTCGACGACGCCGCGGCCGCGATCGAATCCGCGGCCGACCCGATGCTTCCGGACGAGCCGGACACCGAAAAGACCGAGGAGACCGAACCGGCGGACGCGGGCGCCGCGACGGACGCACCGCCCACACCGCCTCTGCCGCAGGTGCCCGTCGCCTCGGTGACGAGCTCGCCCATCACATCGCTCGGAGCCCTGATACCGAGCGCGAGCGGCGCCCTGCAGTTCGGTACGTCGACGTATTCACTGGGCGATCTGGTGTCCCAGACTGCGTTCATGCCCGCCGCCGAGGCACTTCGGCGTGCGCTGTTCCCCGGGGTACCCGCCACGTTCACCGGAGTGTCCGCGTCGCCTATCGGTGCGATCACCGCGTTCGTTCCCTGGCTCATGAAGGCCGGGGCCATCTGCGACGGCGTGGGGGCACCCGTCATTGCCGCGCTGTACGCCGCGGAGAACGGGTTCCGGCACGGTCCGACGGCCCCGGTGTCCTCGAGTGGGGCACGTGGCCCCGGGCAGTTCATGCCGGGAACTTGGGCGACCTACGGCAAGGACGCCGACGGTGACGGTGTGGCCGACATCAACGGAATCGCGGATTCGGTGATGGCGTCGGGAAACATGTTGTGCGACATCCACAGTCAGGTCTCGCAATGGAAGTCCGAGGGCAGGGTCAGTGGTGACACCCTCGACTTGACCATCGCCGGGTACAACGCGGGTGCGGGCGCAGTCCTTCGTTCCGGCGGAATGCCCTCCGGTACACCGGATTACGAGAACCAGACGAAGCCGTACGTCGCGAAGATCCGGGCGACGGAAATGCAGTTCTCCGCGATACTGAACCCGTTCTCCGCCCTGGACATCGCCGGTGCAGGCGCGAACGCCGTACGGTCCGCCATGAACTATCTCGGTCTGCCGTACGTGTGGGGCGGCGGCAACATCAACGGACCGTCGGGCGGCGGGTTCGACTGCTCCGGTCTGACGTCCTACGCCATCTTCAAGGCGTCCGGCGGCAAGGTGACCCTCCCGCGGACGTCGGAGACACAGTGGAACGTCGGCACGGAAATCCCGCTCGGGCTGGCTCAGCCCGGCGACCTGCTGTTCGGCAACTGGCAGGCGGGTGGTCCCGGGCACGTCGCAATTTACGTCGGCAACGGGCAGATGGTGCACGCGCCCACCTTCGGCGACGTCGTCAAGATCGGGCCGGTGTTCGACGGAATGAAGGCGCGCCGGGTCCTGTGACACGCTCGGCCGGGTAGGTTCGTTCACCATGACCGACGGAACCAGCGCAACGCAGCGGAGCCCCGAACCTGTCGGCTTCGACGACCCTCTTGCTCCGGCGCCGGCCGACGGCGAGGGCTTCGAGACCAACTGGACCGTCCGCACCGGAGACGTCGACCCGAACAACCGCCTGCGGTTCGACGGTATGGCCCGCTACCTGCAGGACATCGGGTCGGACAATCTCGATGCCACCTCGCTCGGCGTCACTGACCCGTTCTGGATAGTGCGGCGCACGGTCATCGACGTGCACACCCCGGTCGAGTTCCCGGACCGAGTGCACATGAGACGGTGGTGCTCGTCGATGTCGACGAGGTGGTCGAACATGCGCGTGAACATCACCACCGACAAGGGCGCGTCCATCGAGACCGAGGGATTCTGGATCAACATCAGTGCCAGTACCGGTATGCCCACCCGGATCAGCGACGAGGCCTTGGCCCTGCTGGCACGCACCACCGACGAGCATCGGTTGCGGTGGAAGGCCTGGCTGACCGAGCCGGTGCCGTCACCCGCGCACACCGACGTGCAGTTTCCCTTGCGCGCCACCGACATCGACCCGTTCAACCACGTCAACAACGCCGCGTACTGGCACGCCGTCGAGGAACTGTTGGTCGATCACGCCGATCTGTTGCACGCCCCGCACCGGGCCGTCATCGAGTATCTCTCCCCCATTCTGGCGGGCGACCACGTGACCATTCGTCACCGCTTCGAGGGCGGCGCGCTCACCGTGTGGTTCGTCGTCGACGATGCGGTGCGCTCCGTCGCGAAGGTCGCCCCGAGGGCCTGACGGTCCAGCTTGCCGCGCGGTGTGCGGGGCAGGGCGGGCACCACGAGGATCCGCGTCGGCACACTGGGGGCGGGCAGGGCCTCACGCAACGACCGACGGATGCGCTCGACGGGCGGTGCGCCCGCGCTCACGACGAGTGCGAGCGCGGGTACCTCACCGAATCGTGCGTCGGGAATCGCAACGACTCCCGCTTCGAGAACACCGGAGATGCTCAGGGCTGCATGCTCGATCGGTGCGAGCTCGACATTGAGCCCTCCCCGGATCAGCGTCTCGGAATTTCGACCGAACAGAGTCAGCGACGACCCGTCCACACTTCCTCTGTCTCCCACCGTCATCCAGCCGTCGACCGGTCCGCCTGCGAGTCCCCCGTCGGTCAGGTACCCGTCGAACACCATGTCGCTGCGCACGTGAACGACACCGTCGACGATCCGCGCCTCGACACCGTCGAACAGTGTGCCCGCACCGGGATTCACGCCGCGATCGTAGGACACGAAGCTCAGCTCCGAGGCGCCGTAGAAGTGAACGAGCGACGCGTTCGGCAGCACGTTCTGCAGCGTTCGACGCCCCGACTCCGGCCAGCGGGCCGCACTGGAGAGCACTTCACGCACACTCCCTACCGGGCCGACATCGGCGCGCACGACGTCCCACGCGATCGTCGGCACCGAATAGAGATGCGTCGCGCCACTGTTCAGTGCGTCGACCGCGGGCCGGACGTCGACGGCCGCACCCCGTGTCAGCCCGTGCAGCGCGCCGTACAGGAAATGCGTGTGGTCCAGCACCCCCGGCGTCGACACGCGATCTCCCCGCCGAACGTCGAACACGGCGTCGCTGCGGTCCAGCGTCCTGGCCCACGAACGCTGGTTCCGTACGAAGAGCTTGGGCTCACCGGTGCTTCCCGACGTGATCCCGACCAGGAGTTCACCGCCCTCGGTGGGACTCCCGTGCGGCCCCCGCCCGTCCAGACCGACGACCGGGCCGGGCCAGCCGAGCGATGCCACCCGTCGATGCTGTTGCTGCGCAGCGATCACCACGTCCGGGGCGGCGAGCTCGACGACCCTGCCGAACTGACCGGGCAGCAAGTGCCTGTGCAACAACACCACACCGATTCCCGACGCCATCGCCGCGGTCACCGCGACGAGCGAGCCGACGTCCGACGTCGGAAGAACCGCGACGCGTCGCATGCCGTTCATCCCGGCACCGGTGCGGCGGACCCGTTCCCAGAAATCGCCGTACGTCACCGATTCCCGACGGTCGACGACGGCGATCGCCTCGGGATTCTCGCATGCGTGACCGGCGATGCGGTCGGTGAGTAGCGGGCTCACGCGCTGATCGCCCCGCTAATCGTCGACGCCACGAGCGACGAGGGCATCGCCCATCGCGTCGGCGGTGCGGAGTGCGCGAACCAGGACGGGCGTGGCGAGTGCAGTCATGGACCACTGCAATCCGCGCGCTTTGCGCGCCTCGGACACCTCGTGCACGATGGTGGCCAGCACCGGGATGCACCTGATGGCGAGGGCGAGCATCAGACCGATGCGGTCGGGGTCGACACCGAACCGCCGAAGTGGTCCGAGCGCGCGAGTGACGGTGTCCAGCATGTCCGTCACTCGGGTCGTCAACGTGACGAGTGCGGCGAGGGCAACGGAGATCACGAGCACTCCGCACACCACCACCGCGCGTTTCCAGTCGGTGATGATCACCTGGAAGACACCGATGATCAGCACCATCCACAGCACGGGACGTAGCTGCGCCGCAGCAAGTTTGAGCGGAATACGTGCCACGACGAACAACCCGGCCACGACGAGTGCGATCACCCCGACGTGCACGGGGGTGCGCGCGAAGATCGTGGCGAGGATGATCGACGCCAGGAGGAGCAGCAGCTTGGGACCCGCAGGCAACCGATGCAGCAGAGAGTTCCCCGGCCGGTACAGCCCGATCACAGGACCAACTCCCGATACGCCGGAACCGCCGCGTCGGGGGTGCCGTCGAACGCAACAACACCGTCGTCGACGACAATGACGCGCTCGAACGACTCGAGAAGAGCAAGCTGGTGAGTGACGACGATGACCTGTTGGTCGATGGAGTCCAACGCGTCGGCGACGACTCGGGCGTTGCGGAGATCGAGCAGAGTGGTCGGCTCGTCGGCGACGACGACCTCCGGCCTGCGGATCAGGACGGCTCCGATTGCCAGGAGCTGTTTCTGACCGCCGGACAGTAGATGCGCGGGATGCTCGGCGTGTCCGTCGAGGCGGAACCTCGTCAGTATGTCCTGGACTCGCTCGGCGATCTCGGGCTTGCTCAGTCCCGATCTGCGGAGCGAGAACGCGAGATCCTCCGCGACCGTGGGCATGACGATCTGCGTGTCCGGGTCGGTGAAGACGAACCCCACCTTCTTACGGACCTGGGCGCCCTTCTTCGCTGCGTCGATGCCGTCGACGGTCACTGTCCCGGACGTCGGCGCGAGCAACCCGTTGATCGTCCGCGCCAGCGTCGACTTGCCGGATCCGTTGGAACCGATGATGCCCACACGGCGCTCGGTGATGGTGAGATCGACGCCCCGCAACACTTCTCGCTCACCGAAGGCGTGACGAACCTGCTCGAACACGATCTCGCTCATTGCACACGCTCCACGATCATTGCTACTCCCTGGCCGCCGCCGATGGCGCACGCGGCCAATCCCAGTTCCGGCCCGTCCGACGCGAACATCCGAGTCGCCAACCGCACGAGCAGGATTGCGCCCGACGCACCCCACGGGTGCCCCATCGCGATGGCACCGCCCTGCGGGCACAGCAGATCCTCGTCGATGTCCAGTTCGTCGGCGACTGCGAGTACGACGGATGCGAACGCCTCGGTGATCTCGACGACCCCGACATCGGACAGCGCAACTCCGCTACGGCGCAACACTTTCTCGATGGCGGGAACCGGGCCGAGACCGGGCAGCGACGGATCCGACCCCGCCACCGCGGATCCGAGCACACGCAGCGCCGGTAAGCCGTGTGCACCCGCCTGCGTCGTCACGGCGAGAACGGCTGCGCCGTCGGAGATTCCGCACGAGTTGCCCGCGGTCGCGGTGCCGTCCGGCGTGAATGCCGGACGAAGTCGGCTCAACCTGGCCTCGGTCATGTTCGATCGAATTCGTTGATCGCGGTCGACGCCTGCTATCGGAACGATCTCCGACGAGAACTCCGTCTGCGCGGCCAGCGCATGCGAACGTGCCGCATAGGCGTCCTGACGTTCTCGGCTGATCCCTCGAATCCTAGCGAGATCGTCCGCCGCGACTCCCATGTCGGGGTCGGGGAAACCGGGAGGAGCAAACGGGGCACGGGTGTAGCGCTCGCGCGTCTCCGGCCAGAGTCTCCACGGTGCGGTGCTGGCGGATTCGACGCCGCCGGCCAGGATCAGGTCGTCCTCGCCGCTGCGGATTCGGGCGGCGGCGAGTGCGACCGCGTCGAGGCCGGAACCGCACTGCCGGTCCACGGTCACGCCGGGCACGTCGACGCCGAGCCCGGCGGCCAGGGATGCGATTCGTGCGGGGTCGCCGCCGGGGCCGAGGCAGTTGCCGAGGACGACGTCGTCCACCTGGTCCCGTGCCCCGGCGTCGCGCAGCGTCTCGAGCACGGCGGTGAGGACCGGTGCCGCGAGATCCGTCGTGGTCAGACGGGAGAATCCGTGGCCGGCGTTGCCGATCGGTGTTCGACGTGGGGCCACGAGGACCGGCGCAGCAGCCTTGTACGCAGACCGACTCATGGCAACGAGTCTCTCACTCGGGCGCGGGCGATCTTTCCGCTGCCGGTGCGAGGTAGACGGTCGACGACGACCCATCGCCTCGGGACTGCTTCCTTCTGGAGTGCGGCGCGAGCACGGGCCTTGACGGAATCGAGGACGACCGGGTCGTCCAGTTCGAGGACGGCAGTCACCGTCGCCCCGAGGACCGTATGTGGTGTCCCGACGACCGCCGACGTGCGCACTCCGTCGATCGCGTCGAGCAGTCTTTCGACGTCCTCGGCGATGACCGTCGTGCCACCGACGTCGACGGCGGCGTCCCCTCGGCCGTGGACGACGAGTTCGCCGTCCGACCCGAGATCGGCCAGGTCCCCGACGCCGACCCATTCGTCGGCACCGAGAACGCGGTACGGCGACCTGACGTACAGCAGGCCGTCGCGGATCTCTGCGTCCACGCCGGGAAGCAACCGCAGCGGCTCCGGGACCACGCGGGTAGCGACGAGCGACAGTTCGGCCGCCCCGTAGTACTCGACCACACGGAGATGTCGTGTGGCCTCGGCTGCCCCGAAATCGAGGGTCGTGCCTGCTACGACTGCGAGGCGCAGTGCCGGGGCGGTCTCGACGAGAGTTCGGAGGACAGCGGGCACTGCGTGAGCGACCGTCGCGCCACGCGGATCGTCGGTGACGCACGCACCGACCCACAGGGCGTGGACGGCGGCGAACAAGTGCATGGTCGCGTGCAACGGACCGGTGACGAGCACCCGGTCGGACTCGACGATTCCGGTGACGGATGTGAACTCGTCGAAGCTGTCCGTCCAGGACTGCACGGTGCGAGCAAGCGGCCGAGGCCTACCCGTCGACCCGGACGTGCCGATCAGCAACCAGGCGTCCGCAGGCACGGACTGTCGATCGGGCCTGGCTGCAGGGTCCTCGACGTGCACCGCTCGGCCCTGCCTGGCTGCCGCGAACACGCAGATCAACGCATCGGGAACAGCGAGTTCCGACGCGTCGTGTGCCGAGTGTTCGTGAAGCGGAGGTGCGGGCCAGGCTTCGACCGCGGCATCGAACTGCGCGTAGGTCAGCCGGGTGCCTGCCCAGTCGATCGCAAGAGCGTCCGCGGAATGCGGCAACTTCACGTGTGGACGATGCCCGGGTACGCCCGGTGAACACTCTTCGCGACGACGGTGGCGATGACGACCTTGACGAGGTCACCGGGAACGAAGGCGAAGTTGGTGGAGACGGCGGCCCACACACTCAGGTCCGTGCGCAGCAGCAAGCCGATGGTTCCGAAGATGTAGACCACGACGATGCCGCCGATCGCGTTGGCGAGCAGTCCGAGCACGACGGGGTACTTCGGCAGGATCCGTACGGTCAGCAACCCGATCACGAAGACGGCAGGGATCCAGCCGACGAGATAGCCGGCGCTCGGCCCCGCCAGCGCGGTGAGCCCGGTACGGCCGCCCGAGAGCAGCGGCAGCCCGATCAGGGTCAACGCGATGAACACCGCGACCGCGATGACGCCTTTGCGTGGTCCGAGAACGGCGCCCGCCAGGATGACACCGAGGGTCTGCAGCGTGATCGGAACACCACTGAAGCCGACCGTGATGGCCCCGGCGAGTCCGAGAGCTGCGATGAGCGCGGCGAACACGGCGACCTGCGCCATGTCTCTCGCGGAGACGTGAAACCTCGAACTCGCCACCGGTGACTCCTGTACGCCTTCGGAACCTGACATGACCACTCCTCGTGATGCAAACTTGAACGGCGTTCAAGGTAGCAGGTCCGCTTCACTGCGCGTGTCCCGATACGGTGGTATCCATGACGCGCACCCTCGTCCTGATGCGACACGGCAAGTCCGGCTACCCCGACGGTGTTCCCGACCACGATCGCCCGCTCGCCGAGCGTGGACAGCGAGAAGCGGCGCTCGGTGGTCAGTGGATCGTCTCGGACGTCGGCACGGTCGACGCAGTTCTGTGCTCGACGGCCACCCGCACCCGCGAGACCCTCGTCGCGACGGCAATCGAGGCCCCCGTGACCTTCGAGGAGCGCATCTACGGCGCATCACCGGACGAGATCATCGACGAGATCGCGCTGACCGACGACGCGGTGCACACACTCCTCATCGTCGGGCATGCGCCTGGAATACCGTTCACCGCACTGGAATTGGCCGAAGCCGATGGTTCGGAAGCCGCCATCGAGATCGGCAGGAAGTTCCCGACGTCGGCGATCGCCGTTCTGACGTTCGACACGTCGTGGGCCGAGATCGGACGTGGCACCGGGCTACTGACCCGCTACCACGTACCCCGCTAGCGCGAGTCAGCTCTTGAGCTTGGCGGCCACGAACCCGACGACGCCGAGAGCGATCAGCAACAGCAGCGCAGTGCCGAAGCCTGCCAGCCACCACACCACGGCGAACACCACGAGCGCCGGAGCTGCGGCGATCAGGGCGATGCCCGGGTTCTCCCGAACCGTCTCGAGTGCCGTCTGCGCATGAACGCGATCGATCTTCTTGCCAGCCATGGGGAACCTCCCTGTGTCGCGGACGTCCGAGGCGAGTCCGTTATGCCGTGTTCTCCACAGTAGCGCGCATCGGCTGTGCGCCGCCGCAGCACAGAAAGACCTAGCGGGACAGTGAACGCACCAGGTGGATCAGCGCCGCGTCGGCCTGCCACAGTGCATCCCTGTCGTACGTCGACGTCGACGCGAGGATCTCGTCGGCGCCCGTCCGGTCGACCAGCTTGTCCAGCTGGGACGCAACCTCGTCCGGAGTTCCGTGCACACCTGACGCGATGGACCGCTCGACGCGCTCTCGCGTCCGTGGCGGCGCCGAATCCACATCGATGTCCGACGGCGACATCAACGGTGGGAATTCTCCGGTCCGCCGGGACTGCGCCATGGCCCATGCCTCGGGCAGCACCAGTTCACGCGCCCGCTCGGCACTGTCGGCGATGGTGATGTCCAGCGAAACAACCACTGTCGGTTCGGGATTGGACTCGGTCGGCTGGAAGCGACGTCGGTACACCTCGATCGCCGACGCGTCGCCCTTCAGTATCGGTCCACCCACCACCACCGGTAACCCCGCGCGAGCCGCGATCGCCAACCCCTGCCCCGTCGCGAGCACGAACACCGGAGGCGACGCGGTCGCCGGCCGCACCGTCACCGGACCCGACCCGTCGAGATATCGCCGTAGCTCGCCCAGATCGTCCTCGAACGTATCCGCAGCGCTCGTACGAAGGGCCTCACGTACGGGACCGGTGAATCCCAACGACCGCCCGACCCCGGCGTCGACACGACCCGGATACAACGCTTCGAGCACGGCGAACTGCTCGGCCACGACGAACGGCTGATGGTTGGGCAACATCACCCCGCCCGACCCGAGTCGAATGGTCGACGTCCTGGCTCCGATCGCCGCGAGCAGCACCGGAGGAGCTCCGCTCGCGATACCGGGGACACCGTGGTGCTCGGCGACCCAGAATCGGTGGAAGCCGAGCTGCTCCGCGTGGACAGCACGTTCGATCGTCGCCGTCAGCGCAGTAGCGTCCGGCGACCCCAGACGGGTTCGAGAACGATCGAGAACGGAGACGCGCACACTCACGCCAACCAGTATCGCGTCGGGCATATTTCGTACGGACTTCAGTCACCGAAGAGGACCGTTTCTGTCCGCGATCGGGTTCAGAATGATCGGCATGGACATCAAACTCGAACTCGTCATCATCCCCGTCTCCGACGTCGACCGCGCGAAGGACTTCTACGTGAAGATCGGATTCAACGCCGATCACGACTCGAGTCCCACCGAGGACATCAGGTTCGTGCAGCTGACTCCCCCGGGATCCGCCTGCTCCATCGCCGTCGGACGCGGCATCACCGACGCCGCCCCCGGCAGCGTCGAAGGACTCCAGGTGGTCGTCGCCGACGCGGAGGAAGCCCGAGCACACCTCATCGACGCCGGACTCGACATCGACCCCGTCGTCGACATGGGCTGGGGCAAGTTCGTGTTCTTCGCGGACCCCGACGGAAACAAGTGGGCCGTCCAGCAGCTGCCACAGTATTGAGGCCCCCGGCACGGCCGATCTGGAAATATCCCAAGGTCACGGACATCCGGTCGCTTTTCGGTGTCCGAATGAGGAACAATGGCCGGTGGTCGGGACGGACAGGGTTTCAGAACTGCAGGGGGCTACACACGTGAAGCGACGTCAACTGCTGCAACTGGCGGCAGCTGGAATCGCCGGATTGGCAGTACCGCCGCTCGCCTCGGCAGGTCGAGCCGGTGCCATTCCCATCGGGGTCGGGTCCATCCGTGGCCTCGTTCCCGAACTCTTCGCCGACCCCCCTCGCCCACCGGACCACTCCCCCGTCATCGTGATCGGATCCGGCTTCGGCGCCAGTGCTGCGGCGCTGCGCCTCGCCCAGTCCGGCACCGAGGTCACCGTCCTCGAACGTGGCCTGCGGTGGCCGCGAGACCCGTGGCGGGACATCTTCACCTCCGACATGACCGCCGACGGACGCGGCCTGTGGCGTCAGAGCTCGTTCACCAACATCACCGGACTACCCGTCGGGCCCGTCGATCACTTCGGTGGTGTCCTCGACACCACTCGCTTCGAGAACCTGTCGGTCTGGCGCGCCGCCGCAGTCGGCGGAGGTTCCGTCGTCTACACCGGCGTCACCATCGCACCGGATCGCCGATTCTTCGACATGTCCTTCGGCGGACGCCTGTCCTACGACGAGATGGCAGGCACCTGGTACCCGAAAGCCCGGTCGATGCTGCTGCCGTCGCCGATCCCTGCAGACATCCTGGGCAGTCCCAACTTCGCGCACTCGCGCACATGGGACGACCATGCCCGACGAGCAGGCTTCACTCCCGAGGCCGTCGACGGCAACTGGAACTGGAACGTCGTCCGCGACGAGATCGCCGGCCGATCCCGCCCGTCGGCAACCGTCGGCGCCAGCACGTTCGGCAACTCCAACGGCGCCAAGCACGACCTCACCCAGAACTACATCCCGCAGGCCGAAGCCACCGGCAATGCACTCGTCGCTCACAGCCACGAGGTCGCGTCCATCGGCACCGAATCCGGTGGCCGATACCGCGTCGAGGTACGCCGAGTCGATCCCGAGGGCAACGTACTCGAAACGCGCACCCTGACATGCGACAAGCTGGTACTCGGCGCCGGATCCATCGGCACCACCGAACTGTTGCTGCGCGCACAGGCCACCGGAGCACTGGGTAACCTCAACGAATTCGTCGGACGCGGGTGGGGGACCAATGGCGACGCCTCCATGACCCGATCTCTCGGCCCCGCGGCCGGAGTCCCCCAGGCCGCGCCGTGCGCGTCACGCATCGTCGACGATTCCGGCCTACCCCTGACCGTCGAGAACTGGTACGTGCCCGGAGTCCCGTGGGACCTCGGGTTCATCGGATCCCTCGGGATGACGATCGACCCGCTGCGCGCCAACTTCAGTTACAACTCGGCCACCGACTCGATGTCACTGTCCTGGCCCAAGGGCGGCAGCCGAGACACCGTGGAAGCACTACGCGCAGTACAGAACCGGATGGCCGAAGCAGGCGGCACCGTCGTCTCCGCCGAGCCGTTCACCCGCGATGTCGACGACACCTTCACCGCCCACCCCCTCGGCGGCGCAGTCATCGGCGACGTCACCGACTCCTACGGCCGCGTCAAGGGACACGACGGCGTGTACGTCGTCGACGGCGCCCTCATCCCGGGCAGCACGGGCGCCGCCAACCCTTCGCTGACCATCACGGCGTTGGCCGAGCGCAACATCGCCCGGATCATCGCCGACGGGCGGTAGAGCGGCTCCGCCGCCCGTGCCGCTCAACCCAGTTGGATCTCCGGGCGACCGTCCGGAACGGTGACCGTCGTCGCCGTCCGGACGGACGCCCCCGGCGTCGACACCGCGTCGAGAACCCTTACCTCCGAACGCCATTCACCCGGAGTGAGCGTCGACCGCAGGTAACCGCGACGCGCATTGCCGTACTTCACGTGGGGCGAGCCGTTCGCGATCGCCGCACCCGTCGTGTCCACGTCGGCGCCGTCCTTGCCCGACGCGATCGACGTCGTCGCGATCTCGACACCCACCACCGGAGACGCCTGATCCTGGTAGTCCCGCCGGAGTTCCGACACGATCGTGCGATGGATGTCGCCGACGATCGACGCGACATTCGTCGTCCCGCGTTCCCGTGCGCCGTCGAGAATCCGATGACGGGACGCCTCGTATCCGCTCCACGGATCCATTCCGACCTTGCGATCGCCGTCCAAGCCCTGCGCTAGATCCGAGATGACCGTCTGGTGCGCAAGGAAATTCCACTTCGACGGCGACGCGAAACCGTCGAGAATCCACTTCTCCTGCTCGGGGCCGGTGATGGTGCGCGACGGATCGGCCGTCTCCGCGTTCTGCGCGTGTTCCTTGTCTCCGTTGGCCTGGTCGCTGCGGTACTGCCTCGTGTCCAGCACCGAGAAGTCCACGAGGTCACCGAAACTCAGACGGCGGTAGACCTTCATGTCCGGGCCCTGCGGCTTCAGATTGGCCCGCACCGGAGTGTTCTCCCACCATGCCTTGAACGCATCGGCCCTCCTGTTCAGGAACAGCACCGGATCGTCGTCGTCCTGACTGATCTGCGAAGCCCAGTTGTTGTCCACTTCGTGATCGTCGAACGCCGACACGAACGGCGCCGACGCATGCGCTGCCGCCAAGTTCTCGTCGGCCTTGTACATCGCGTACCGGTCACGATAGTCGCTGAGCTGCATGGTTTCTCGGCTCGCGGACTCCGGCCTCGGTCGACCGGCCCGGGCACCCTCGTCCTTGACCGCGTACTCGTAGATGTAATCCCCGAGGAAGAACACGACGTCGAGGTTCGACGCCGCCAGATCCGCGTAGGCACCGAAGTACCCGTCCTCCCACTTCTGGCACGACGCCCATCCGAAATCGAGCCTGGCCAGCGGCCTCCCGGCGGCCGGCGCAGTCTTCGTCCGACCGACCGCACTGGCGTGCGGACCGACCAGGAACCGGTAGAAGTACTCGCGTGCAGGCTCGAGGCCACGCACATCCACGTGGACGGACCACCCGTCGAATTCCGTCGCGAGTTCGACGCCCTGCGCCGTCACCCGGGTGAAGCGTTCGTCGGCCGCGATCTGCCACTGCACCGGCACCACACCCGGCGTCATACCACCGGCAGGCGCGAACGGATCCGTGGCGAGTCTCGTCCAGAGCACCACCGAATCCGGCAGAGGATCACCGGACGCGACCCCGAGGCGGAACGGATAGCTGCTGGGCGTTCCCGACTGCGCACTCGCCGTGGCGGGGTTCAGTTCCGGCGCGAACGCCAACGCCCCGACCAGCGCACTCCACGTCAGAAACTGTCGCCTCGTCGCCCCTCCTCGCAGAGAGATGTCCCGTCCGATGTTCACGTCTCGTTGCCCCATCCTCCGAGGCTCTCTCGTGGGCACGAACTGGACTTGTCGGGCGTCCGACATTTCGATGAACGCGGACTGTCGGTGTCCGCAATACCGTGCATTCTGGACTCATGACATCACTCGATCGCACAGGATCCCAGATCGACCACTTGAACTTCGGCGTCCACGATCTCGCGGCCAGCGCGGAGTTCTACAGTGCAGCCCTCGAACCGTTGGGCATCACCGAGATCATGCGAGTGCCGGTCGGACCCGATCAGCTCGCGATGATCGCGTTCGGTTGGGCCGCGGTGAAACCGTTCTTCTGGATCGTCGACGCACCAGGCTCACGGATCGGTCCGCACACACACTTGGCCTTCAGTGCACCGGACCGGGCGACGGTCGACGCGTTTCACGTGGCCGCACTCGCGGCCGGTGCCACCGAACTCAGGGCTCCCGGGTTGCAGCCGGAGTACCACGCGACCTACTACGGTTCGTTCGTACGCGATCTCAACGGCATCGATCTCGAAGCCGTCTGCCACCACGGCTGAGAACTCGGCTGGGAACACGCAAAAGCCCCGCACCCAATCGGATGCGGGGCTCTTGCTGTGAGTCCTAGCGGTATTCGTTGGAGAAACCGTAGTCGTCGAGCGGCACTGCGGCGCCGGTGTTCTGGCCGAAGCCGTCCGGGCTGTAGTACTGATCGTCGTACGACGGCACTGCGTATGCCGCAGCGCGTGCCTCCTCGGTGGGCTGCACCTGGATGTTCCGGTACCGGTTGATGCCGGTACCAGCCGGGATGAGCTTACCGATGATGACGTTCTCCTTGAGACCGATGAGCTTGTCGCTGCGGGTGTTGATAGCCGCATCGGTGAGCACACGAGTGGTCTCCTGGAAGGACGCTGCCGACAGCCACGAGTCGGTGGCCAGCGACGCCTTGGTGATGCCCATCAGGACCGGACGTCCGGCTGCGGGCTCGCCACCCTCGGCGACGACACGACGGTTCGACGCCTCGAACTCGCTGCGCTCGGTCAGAGAACCGGGCAGGAATTCGGTGGAGCCGGAGTCGATGATCGTCACGCGACGGAGCATCTGGCGCACGATCGTCTCGACGTGCTTGTCGTGGATCGACACACCCTGACTGCGGTAGACCTCCTGGACCTCGTTCACCAAGTGAATCTGGACCTGGCGAGGACCCATCACGCGCAGCACCTCGTGCGGATCGGCAGCACCTTCCATGAGCTGCTGGCCGACCTCGACGTGGTCACCGTCCGCCAGAAGGCGCTCGGTGCCGTCGTCGTGCTTGAAGACGCGCAGACGCTGACGCTTGGAGAGCTTGTCGTAGACAACCTCTTCGCCGCCGTCGTCCGGGATGATGGTGATCTTGTAGAAACGATCGCCGTCCTCGAGCTGGATGCGTCCCGACACGTCCGCGATAGGAGCCTTGCCCTTCGGCACACGTGCCTCGAACAGCTCCGTCACACGAGGCAGACCACCGGTGATGTCATCTCCGGCGACACCACCCTGGTGGAAGGTACGCATGGTCAGCTGGGTACCGGGCTCACCGATCGACTGTGCGGCGACGATACCGACGGCCTCACCGATGTCGACGAGCTTGCCGGTGGCCATCGAACGGCCGTAGCAGGTAGCGCAGACGCCGGTGCCGGTGGTGCAGGTGAGCACCGAACGGACCTTGACCTCGGTGATGCCGGCCTCGATCAGAGCATCGATGGCAGGATCGCCGACGTCGTGTCCACGAGCGACGATGATGTTGCCGTTCTCGTCGACCGCGTCCGTGGCCAGCGTGCGAGCACGTGTGCTGGTCTCCACGTGTGCGTCGCGGATCATCGTGCCGTCGGCGAGCTTCTCGGCGATGGTCGTGACGATTCCGCGCTCGGTGCCACAGTCGACCTCGCGAACGATGACGTCCTGCGACACGTCGACGAGACGACGCGTCAGGTAACCCGAGTCGGCGGTACGAAGTGCCGTGTCGGCCAGACCCTTACGAGCACCGTGCGTGTTGATGAAGTACTCGAGGACCGTCAGGCCTTCCTTGAAGGAAGACTTGATCGGACGCGGGATGAACTCACCCTTCGGGTTGGTCACCAGACCCTTCATGCCGGCGAGCGACCGCACCTGAGTCATGTTTCCGGCTGCGCCGGACTTCACGATCATCGGGATGGGGTTGTCGTCGGGGAAGTGCGCCTCCATGGCCTTACCGACCTGCTCGGTCGCGTCCTGCCAGATCTTGACCAACGCAGAGTTGCGCTCGACCTTGTCGAGTGCGCCACGCTGGTACTTCTTCTCGATCTGATCGGCCTGAGCCTCGAAGGTCTCCATGATCTGCGGCTTCTCCGGCGGCACGAGGACGTCGGAGATCGAGATGGTGACACCCGAACGCGTGGCCCAGTAGAAGCCTGCGTCCTTCAGCTTGTCGACAGTCTGTGCGACGACGATCATCGGGTAACGCTCGGCGAGATCGTTGATGATGGTCGACTGACGCTTCTTCGGCATCTGCTCGTTGACGAACGGGTAGTCCGCCGGGAGCAGCTCGTTGAAGATGACGCGTCCCAGAGTGGTTTCCGCGGTCCATGCATCGCCGCGGTTCCAGCCGTTCGGGAACAGCTCGGCCTCGAGGTCCAGCGGCGGACGCTGGTTCGTCAGACGAACCTTGATCTGCGACTGCACCCGAAGAGCGCCACGGTCCACTGCCATCTGAGCCTCGGCAGGCGACGAGTACGCACCGAACTCCGGCTCGTCGGTCTTGGCATCGACGCGCTCGCCCACGGCACCCGCGTCGAGACGCGTGAGGTGGTACAGACCCGTCACCATGTCCAGACGCGGCATGGCGAGCGGACGGCCCGAGGCCGGCGAGAGGATGTTGTTCGAGGACAGCATCAGGATGCGTGCCTCGGCCTGAGCCTCGGCCGACAGCGGAAGGTGGACAGCCATCTGGTCACCGTCGAAGTCGGCGTTGAACGCCTCACACACGAGCGGGTGGAGCTGGATGGCCTTGCCCTCGACGAGCTGCGGCTCGAACGCCTGGATGCCCAACCGGTGCAGGGTAGGTGCACGGTTCAGCAGCACGGGGTGCTCGCCGATGACCTCTTCGAGAACGTCCCACACCTGCGGACGCTGACGCTCGACCATGCGCTTGGCCGACTTGATGTTCTGCGCGTGGTTGAGATCCACCAGACGCTTCATCACGAACGGCTTGAACAGCTCGAGAGCCATGAGCTTCGGCAGACCACACTGGTGCAGCTTCAGCTGCGGGCCGACGACGATGACCGAACGGCCCGAGTAGTCGACACGCTTACCGAGGAGGTTCTGGCGGAAACGACCCTGCTTGCCCTTGAGCAGATCGGACAGCGACTTCAGCGGACGGTTACCCGGTCCGGTGACCGGACGTCCACGACGGCCGTTGTCGAACAGGGCGTCGACCGACTCCTGCAGCATCCGCTTCTCGTTGTTGACGATGATCTCGGGAGCACCGAGGTCGATCAGTCGCTTGAGGCGGTTGTTGCGGTTGATGACACGGCGGTACAGGTCGTTGAGGTCGGACGTCGCGAAACGTCCACCGTCGAGCTGCACCATCGGACGAAGCTCCGGCGGGATGACCGGGACGGCGTCGAGAACCATGCCCATCGGCGAGTTGCGGCCGGCCTGGAACGCGGCGACGACCTTCAGACGCTTCAGAGCGCGCAGCTTCTTCTGGCCCTTGCCGCTGCGGATGGTCTCACGCAGGTTCTCGGCCTCGGCGTCGACGTCGAAGTTCTGCATGAGCTTCTGGATCGACTCGGCACCCATGGCACCGGTGAAGTACTCGCCGTACCGGTCGATGAGCTCGCGGTAGATGAGCTCGTCGACGATCAGCTGCTTCGGAGCCAGCTTGGTGAAGGTGTTCCAGATCTCCTCGAGACGATCCAGCTCACGCTGCGCGCGGTCACGGAGCTGACGCATCTCGCGCTCGCCACCGTCCTTGACCTTGCGACGGACGTCGGACTTGGCGCCCTCCGCCTCGAGCTCGGCGATGTCGGCTTCGAGCTTCTGAGCGCGTGCCTCGAGGTCGGCGTCACGCTGATCGGCGACAGCCTTCTTCTCGACCTCCATCTCGGCCTCGAGCGTCGAGAGCTCGTTGTGGCGGAGCTCGTCGTCGACCGTGGTGATGACGTAGGCAGCGAAGTAGATGATCTTCTCGAGATCCTTCGGTGCCAGGTCGAGCAGGTAACCGAGGCGTGACGGAACACCCTTGAAGTACCAGATGTGGGTGACCGGAGCGGCCAGTTCGATGTGGCCCATGCGCTCACGACGCACCTTGGCGCGAGTGACCTCGACGCCGCAGCGCTCACAGATGATGCCCTTGAAGCGGACGCGCTTGTACTTGCCGCAGTAGCACTCCCAGTCCCGGGTGGGGCCGAAGATCTTCTCGCAGAAGAGGCCGTCCTTCTCGGGCTTGAGCGTGCGGTAGTTGATGGTCTCCGGCTTCTTGACCTCGCCGTAGGACCAATTGCGGATGTCCTCCGCGGTCGCGAGACCGATGCGGAGTTCATCGAAGAAGTTGACGTCGAGCACGTAACTTCCTTTCCCCGTGATGGGTGTTGTGCTGTGCGAATCAGATCAAGTCGATCGCCCCGTGGGCCCACCTGCTGCGTGTCGGCAGTGCGGTGAGGCCCACGGGACCGAGAAATCTACTGCGCGAGGTCGTCGACGGTGGCAGCTTCGTTGCGGGAGAGGTTGATTCCCAGGTTGGCTGCGGCACGCTCGAGGTCCTCGTCGTCACCGTCGGCCATCGTGATGGCTGCGCCGTCCGAGGACAGCACCTCCACGTTGAGGCACAGCGACTGGAGCTCCTTGAGGAGCACCTTGAAGGACTCGGGAATACCGGGCTCCGGGATGTTCTCGCCCTTGACGATGGCCTCGTACACCTTCACGCGGCCGACGACGTCGTCCGACTTGATGGTGAGGAGCTCCTGCAGCGTGTAGGCAGCGCCGTACGCCTGCATTGCCCAGCACTCCATCTCACCGAAGCGCTGACCACCGAACTGAGCCTTACCACCGAGGGGCTGCTGCGTGATCATCGAGTACGGCCCGGTCGAACGAGCGTGGATCTTGTCGTCGACCAAGTGGTGCAGCTTGATGATGTACATGTAGCCCACCGACACCGGGTACGGGAACGGCTCGCCGGAACGACCGTCGAACAACGTGGCCTTTCCGTCCGGGCCGACCATCTGCACGCCGTCACGGTTGGGGATGGTGCTCTCGAGCAGACCAGCGAGCTGATGCTCCTTGGCGCCGTCGAACACCGGGGTGGCGATGTTGCTGTCGGCAGGAGCAGCCAGCATCTCCTCCGGCAGACGCTCGGCCCAATCGGGCTTCGTGCCGTCGGTGGCGACCTGGACGTTCCATCCGGTCTTGCCGATCCATCCCAGGTGCGTCTCGAGAACCTGACCGATGTTCATACGACGCGGAACACCGTGGGTGTTCAGGATGATGTCGATCGGGGTGCCGTCGGGCAGGAACGGCATGTCCTCCTGCGGGAGGATCTTGCCGATGACGCCCTTGTTTCCGTGGCGGCCGGCGAGCTTGTCGCCGTCCTGGATCTTGCGCTTCTGCGCGACGTACACGCGAACGAGCTCGTTGACGCCGGGAGGCAGATCGTCGTCGTCCTCGCGTGAGAACACGCGAATGCCGATGACCTTTCCGCTCTCGCCGTGAGGAACCTTGAGCGACGTGTCGCGAACCTCGCGCGCCTTCTCACCGAAGATCGCGCGCAGCAGGCGCTCCTCCGGGGTCAGCTCGGTCTCGCCCTTCGGCGTGACCTTTCCGACGAGAACGTCACCGTCACGAACCTCGGCACCGATACGGATGATGCCGCGCTCGTCGAGGTCGGCGAGGACCTCGTCGGAGACGTTGGGGATGTCGCGAGTGATCTCCTCGGCACCGAGCTTGGTGTCGCGGGCATCGATCTCGTGCTCCTCGATGTGGATCGAGGTGAGGACGTCCTCTTCCACGAGGCGCTGCGACAGGATGATCGCGTCCTCGTAGTTGTGGCCTTCCCACGGCATGATCGCGAGCAGCAGGTTCTTGCCGAGCGCCATCTCACCGTTCTCGGTGCACGGGCCGTCGGCGAGGACCTGACCGGACTCGACGCGCTGACCCTCGTCCACGATCGGACGCTGGTTGGCGCACGTGCCCTGGTTGGAGCGCGCGAACTTACGCATGCGGTAGGTCTTGCGGCTTCCGTCGTCGGCCATGACCGTGACGTAGTCCGCGGAGACCTCTTCGACGACACCGGTCTTCTCGGTGATGACGACGTCACCGGCGTCGACGGCAGCACGCAGTTCCATGCCCGTTCCGACGATCGGCGACTCGCTCCGCACCAGCGGAACAGCCTGACGCTGCATGTTCGCGCCCATCAGGGCACGGTTGGCGTCGTCGTGCTCGAGGAACGGAATCATCGCGGTCGCGACCGACACCATCTGACGAGGCGACACGTCCATGTAGTCGATGTCCGAGGACGAGACGAACTCGACCTCTCCACCCTTACGACGGACCAGAATCTTGTCCTCGGTGAAGTGGCCGCCTGCATCGACAGGCGAGTTGGCCTGCGCGAGCGTGTGGCGATCCTCTTCGTCCGCGGTCAGGTAGTCGACCTCGTCGGTGACCTGTCCGTCGACGACCTTGCGGTACGGCGTCTCGATGAAACCGAACGGGTTGACCCGTGCGTACACCGACAGCGAACCGATCAGGCCGATGTTCGGGCCTTCAGGGGTCTCGATGGGGCACATACGGCCGTAGTGCGACGGGTGAACGTCACGAACCTCGAGGCCTGCGCGCTCACGCGAGAGGCCACCGGGGCCGAGGGCCGACAGACGACGCTTGTGCGTCAGACCCGACAGCGGGTTGTTCTGGTCCATGAACTGCGACAGCTGGGAGGTTCCGAAGAACTCCTTGATCGCGGCGACGACGGGACGAATGTTGATCAGGGTCTGCGGCGTGATCGCCTCGACGTCCTGAGTGGTCATACGTTCACGAACGACGCGCTCCATGCGGGACAGGCCCACGCGGATCTGGTTCTGGATCAGCTCGCCGACGGTACGGAGACGACGGTTGCCGAAGTGGTCGATGTCGTCGACCTCGACGGGAACCTCGACGCCGTCCGGCGCCGTCATCGAGGTGTCACCTGCGTGCAGACGCACCAGGTACTCGATGGTGGCGACGATGTCTTCCTCGGTGAGGGTCGACGCAACGATCGGCTGGCCTGAGTTCAGGCCCAGCTTCTTGTTGATCTTGTAGCGGCCCACGCGAGCGAGGTCGTAGCGCTTGTCCTTGAAGAACAAGTTCTCCAGCAGAGTCTGCGCCGACTCCTTCGTGGGCGGCTCGCCCGGACGCAACTTGCGGTAGATGTCGAGGAGAGCCTCGTCGGTACCGGCGGTGTTGTCCTTCTCGAGCGTCGCCATGAGGATCTCGGAGAAGCCGAAGCGCTCCGTGATCTGCTCGGTGGACCAGCCGAGAGCCTTCAGCAGCACCGTGACGGGCTGGCGACGCTTGCGGTCGATACGAACACCGACCGTGTCGCGCTTGTCGACGTCGAACTCGAGCCATGCACCGCGGCCAGGAATGACCTTGACGCTGTGCAGGTCCTTCTCCGTCGTCTTGTCGATCGAGTGATCGAAGTAGACGCCGGGCGAACGGACGAGCTGCGAGACGACGACGCGCTCGGTTCCGTTGATGATGAAGGTGCCCTTGTCGGTCATCATGGGGAAATCACCCATGAACACCGTCTGGCTCTTGATCTCGCCGGTGTTGTTGTTGATGAACTCGGCAGTGACGAACAGCGGAGCCGCGTACGTCATGTCCTTGTCCTTGCACTCGTCCTGCGAGGCCTTGACCTCGTCGAACCGTGGGTCGGAGAAGGAAAGAGACATCGAACCCGAGAAATCCTCGATCGGAGAAAGTTCGGTGAGGATGTCTTCGAGACCACCGGAGACATTGCTGTCCCCGCGCGCGGCGGCACGGTCACGCCAACTCTGCGCGCCTACCAGCCATTCGAAAGAGTCCGTCTGTACATCGAGGAGACCGGGTACCTCCAACGGTTCGCGAATGTTCGCGAACGAAACCCTCCTCGGGGCTCCCGGTGTTCCGACAACTGCCTTGGTCTGGCTAGAGACTGCCAAGATGCGTCCTTCCAGCACCTCACGCGGGCCGCTCGTGCAGTGCGACCGCCGCTGTATCTGCTTGCTTCAATGTGGGGCGAATTCGCTGGTCACAACCAGACCGAATCCCCACTGCAATCTCTTCGAAGTGACACTTCGCAGACACGGCAATCGAGAGGTGGACAGGAGGCAGCCAGCGCAACGTCCAAAGGTACCCCAAATGTGCGCAGGGCGCAACAGGGGCATCAAAAGTAGCACCCGAGCCAAGAACCGGCGTCGCCTTGGAACACGGCGTGTCGCGGTCGAGCAATCGTCTTCCACGATCGCTTCGGGGTGCCTTCGTCAGGACAAGAGTGACCCCTGCGCGCCCCGGCGTCAAGAGGAACAACCGTCGACTTTCGTACCCACTGCCCGTTTCGCAACCATCCCGATCGGTCCGTTCACACCCTCGCCCGCCCCCCCGCCCAGCCC